>NZ_BAAJXA010000012.1:0-255787 GCF_057537855.1 Streptomyces diversicolor | reverse complement strand
CGCAAGGGGGCCGGGCTCCCGTCGTCATTGTTCCGGGGGACATTCACCCGTACGGCTCACCCAGCGCGCCAGTGTTGACGAGGCTTCCTAGCGTGAGGTCATGAGCCAGACCGCGTTCCCCCGAGCCCGCATCCGCACCGTCGTCGGCTGCACGCTGCTGGTCACCGCCCTCGGTACCGGCGCCATCTCCTGCGGTTCGCACGGCGACGACCCCCTGGCGGCCAAGCCGTACGACGCGGCGGGCCAGATCTCTTTCAACGCTCCCAAGGACGCCGGGAAGAAGGCCGACCCGGACAAGCCCCTTGAGGTGACCGCCAAGAGCGGAGAGGGGCGCATCACGGACGTCACGGCCGTGGACGCGACAGGCCGCTATGTGGCGGGCGAACTCGCGGCCGACGGCAGCCGCTGGCACAGCACCTCCCCGCTCGCCGCCGACGCCCACTACACGGTGCGGGTCAGCACGGAGAACGCGGACGGGGCGCCCGGCCGCAAGACCCTCACCTTCGACACCAGCCGGCCCACCACCAAGAAGACCCTCGACGTCACCTTCGGCCCCGAGGCGGGCGAGTACGGCGTCGGCCAGCCCATCACGGCCGAGCTGAACGAGCCCGTCAAGGACAAGGCGCAGCGCGCCATCGTGGAGAACGCCCTCCGGGTCGAGTCCACGCCCGCCGTGAAGGGCTCCTGGTACTGGGTGGACGACAAGCAGCTGCACTACCGCCCCGAGGAGTACTGGCCCGCCCACGCCACCATCCAGGTGCACAGCAACCTGGAGGGCATCCGGATCGACGACCGGCTGCGGGGCGGCAAGGCGAAGCCCCTGAAGATCACCACGGGGGACCGGGTCGAGGCCCTGACGGACGCCGCCACGCACACGCTGACGGTGTACAAGAACGGCCAGGAGATCAATCAGATCCCGGTCACCACCGGCAAGCCCGGCTTCGAGACACGCAACGGTGTCAAGGTGGTGCTGGAGAAGGAGTACTTCGTACGGATGCGCGGCACCACCGTCGGCATCGCCGAGGGCACCTCGGACTCCTACGACCTTCCGGTGTACTACGCGACCCGGGTCACCTGGTCCGGCGAGTACGTCCACGCCGCCCCCTGGTCCGTCGGCTCCCAGGGTGCCGCCAACGTCAGCCACGGCTGCACCGGCATGAGCACCGGCAACGCCAAGTGGTTCTACGACACCGTCCGCCCCGGCGACATCGTCAAGGTCATCAACTCCAACGGTGACCAGATGGAACCGTTCGACAACGGCTACGGCGACTGGAACATCGACTGGCCCAAGTGGCGCACCGGCAGCGCCCTGGCCTCCGGCACCACCCCCAACTCAAACCAACAACCCACCCCCCGCCTGGACCCCAAGCCCCTATAACCCCCACCTTGGGTTCTAGGAGTCGTTGCAACACCCCAGTTCAAGGGGTGCGGAGCTCGCGCCCCGAAGGGGCGCGGGGAACTGCGCGACCAGCCACGACGCAGCCGCAGTCGCCCGACGACGCGCAGGCCCCCGGCGGGGGCGCTACGGGCCCGTCGGCGCGCTGTCATGACGGGGTCCGCGCCCCGTAGGGGCGCGGGGCTGTATCAATGTGCGGCTCCGCCGCGTGGGCGCGACCAGCCACGACGCAGCCGTAGCCGCCCGACGACGCGCAGGCCCCCGGCGGGGGCGCTACGGGCCCGTCGGCGCGCTGCCACGACGGGGTCCGCGCCCCCGTAGGGGCGCGGGGCTGTATCAATGGGCCGCCGCGCGGGCGCGACACGTAGCCGCGGTCGCCCGACGACGCGCAGGCCCCGCAGGGCGGCGCATGGGGTGACGACGGCAGCCGGGGCCCACAGGACGCCGTATCCGGCCCTTACAGCGGAGCGAGCCGCTTCGCCCGCAACAAAGAAGCGAGCGCCGACGCGAACTCCACCGGCTCCACCGGCAGGGTCACCGCGGCGTCGGCCCGGCTCCAGGTGGCCAGCCACGCGTCCTGGGGCCGCCCCATCAGCAACAGCACCGGCGGACAGTGGAACACCTCGTCCTTGATCTGCCGGCAGACCCCCATGCCCCCCATCGGCACGGCCTCACCGTCCAGCACGCAGACATCGATCCCACCGCGGTCCAGCTCGCGCAGGACGGCGGCCGGAGTAGCGCATTCCACGAACTCGACCAGCGGCACATCGGAGGCCGGCCGCCGCCCGGTGGCCATCCGTACCTGCTCGCGGGTGTTGGAGTCGTCGCTGTAGACCAGCACCGTGGCGGTCGGCTGCATTGTTCCTCCGAGACGTCGGCGTCGTGCGGACAGGGCCGTTGGGCCGGATGCTACTCCCATGAACACCACGTCAACACCGGTACGACAGGGGTGGACACTCCGAACGGCACCCCCGGGAGTGAGGGCGGGATAAGCGACCGACATAATGTCGGGCGTGGCGACAGCAACGACAGTAGAAACCGGGCACGCGCACCCGTCGGTCAACCGGCCGAACCTCACCAGCGTCGGAACCATCATCTGGCTGAGTTCCGAGCTGATGTTCTTCGCGGCCCTCTTCGCGATGTACTTCACCCTGCGATCGGTGACGGGACCGACCCACTGGAAGTCGATGGCGCACGCCCTCAACGTGCCCTTCTCGGCGACGAACACCACGATCCTGGTGCTCTCCTCGCTCACCTGCCAGCTCGGCGTGTTCGCCGCCGAGCGCGGTGACGTGAAGAAGCTCCGCGGCTGGTTCATCGTCACCTTCATCATGGGTGCGATCTTCATCGGCGGTCAGATCTACGAGTACACGGAGCTGGTGAAGAAGGACGGCATCTCGCTGTCCTCCGACCCGTACGGTTCCGTGTTCTACCTGACCACCGGCTTCCACGGCCTGCACGTGACGGGCGGTCTCATCGCCTTCCTGCTGGTCCTCGGCCGCACCTACGCGGCGAAGAGGTTCACGCACGAGCAGGCGACCGCCGCCATCGTCGTGTCCTACTACTGGCACTTCGTCGATGTCGTCTGGATCGGCCTCTTCGCCACGATCTACCTGATCAAGTAAGTCGGCGCGCCGGACGACGGCCACCGATCCACCACAGAAGCATCGACGCAGAAGATCCTGACACCGGGGTAATCCGTGAAAAAGCTCTCCGCACGACGACGCCATCCGCTGGCGGCGGTCGTCGTCCTACTCTTCGCGCTGGCGGCCACCGGGGGGCTGTACGCCGCGTTCGCGCCCGCGAGCAAGGCGCAGGCCGACACGACCGCCCAGTCCCTGACCATCGATGAGGGCAAGAAGCTCTACTCGGTCGGCTGCGCCAGCTGCCACGGCACCGGTGGCCAGGGCTCCTCCGACGGGCCGAGCCTCGTGGGTGTGGGCGCAGCGGCCGTGGACTTCCAGGTGGGCACCGGCCGGATGCCGGCCGCGACCTCCCAGGGCGCCCAGGTCCCGAGCAAGAAGAACATCTACACGCAGGCTGAGATCGACCAGCTCGCGGCGTACATCGCCTCGCTGGGCGCCGGTCCCGAGGTGCCGACGAAGGCGCAGTACGACCCGGCGGGCGGGGACATCGCCAAGGGCGGTGATCTGTTCCGTACCAACTGCGCGCAGTGCCACAACTTCACCGGCAAGGGCGGTGCGCTGACCAAGGGCAAGTTCGCGCCGAACCTCGAAGGCGTCGACCCGAAGCACATGTACGAGGCCATGCAGACCGGCCCGCAGAACATGCCCTCCTTCCCCGACACCACACTGTCGGAGAAGAACAAGAAGGACATCATCGCGTACCTGAACGCGGTCAACAGCAGCGACACCGAGAACCCCGGTGGCCTGTCCCTGGGCGGTCTCGGACCGGTCAGCGAGGGCCTGTTCGCGTGGATCTTCGGACTGGGCGCACTGGTCGCGGTCGCCGTCTGGGTCGCCGCTCGGACCGCAAAGGCCAAGAGGTCATGAGTAGCCAAGACATTCCAGAAGAGAACCTGCCCGCCGAGCAGGCCGGCGCGCTGAGCGTCGCGGACGAGAAGGACCCGTTCGCCGACCCGGGGCTGCCGCCGCACGAGCACCGCATCCAGGACGTCGACGAGCGGGCCGCCAAGCGGTCCGAGCGGGCCGTCGCCCTGCTGTTCACGGTGTCGATGCTGGCCACCGTCGGCTTCATCGCCTCGTACGTGGCGATCCCGCACGACAAGTCGATCTTCGTCTTCCCGATCGGTCACGTCAGCGCGCTCAACTTCGCGCTCGGTCTGACGCTCGGCGCGGCGCTGTTCTGCATCGGCGCGGGCGCGGTCCACTGGGCCCGCACCCTGATGTCCGACGTGGAGATCGCCGACGAGCGGCACCCGATCGAGGCGTCCCCCGAGGTCCGCACCAAGGTGCACGAGGACTTCAAGCAGGGCGCCAAGGAGTCCGCGCTCGGCCGCCGCAAGCTGATCCGCAACACGATGTTCGGCGCGCTCACCCTGGTGCCGCTCTCCGGTGTCGTGCTGCTGCGCGACCTCGGCCCGCTGCCCGAGAGCAAGCTGCGCCACACGATGTGGAAGAGCGGCACGCTGCTCGTCAACATGAACACCAACGAGCCGCTGCGTCCCTCGGACGTCGCCGTGGGCTCGCTGACCTTCGCCAAGCCCGAGGGCCTGGAGGAGCACGACGAGAACTTCCAGACCGAGATCGCCAAGGCCGCCCTGATGATCGTCCGGATCCAGCCGGACAACATCAAGGACAAGCGCGAGCTTGAGTGGTCGCACGAGGGCATCGTGGCCTACTCGAAGATCTGCACCCACGTCGGCTGCCCGATCTCGCTGTACGAGCAGCAGACGCACCACGTGCTCTGCCCGTGCCACCAGTCCACCTTCGACCTCTCCGACGGTGCCCGAGTGATCTTCGGCCCCGCCGGTCACGCCCTGCCGCAGCTGCGCATCGGCGTGAGCGACGAGGGTTACCTCCAGGCGCTCGGCGACTTCGCGGAGCCCGTCGGTCCTGCTTTCTGGGAGCGCGGATGAGCACTGCATCGAACCAAGAGCCCCGCTCTCGCGGGAAGGCACCGGCCGGCGAACGCGTCGCCGACTGGGCCGACGGCCGGCTCGGGATCTACTCCCTGGCCAAGGCCAACATGCGCAAGATCTTCCCCGACCACTGGTCGTTCATGTTGGGCGAGGTCTGCCTGTACAGCTTCATCATCATCATCCTCACGGGTGTGTATCTGACGCTGTTCTTCCACCCGTCGATGAACGAGGTGGAGTACCACGGCTCGTACGTCCCGTTGCAGGGGCAGCTGATGTCCGAGGCGTTCAGCTCGACCCTGCACATCTCCTTCGACGTGCGCGGTGGTCTGCTGGTCCGGCAGATCCACCACTGGGCCGCGCTGATCTTCCTCGCCGGCATGTTCGTGCACATGATGCGCGTGTTCTTCACCGGCGCGTTCCGCAAGCCGCGTGAGATCAACTGGCTGTTCGGCTTCCTGCTGTTCGTCCTCGGCATGTTCACCGGTTTCACCGGTTACTCGCTCCCGGACGACCTGCTCTCCGGCACCGGTGTCCGCTTCATGGAGGGCGCGATCCTGTCCGTGCCGATCATCGGCACGTACCTGTCGTTCTTCCTCTTCGGCGGCGAGTTCCCCGGCCATGACTTCGTGGCCCGGTTCTACTCGGTCCACATCCTGCTGCTGCCGGGCATCATGCTCGGCCTGGTGGTGGGCCACCTGATCCTGGTCTTCTACCACAAGCACACGCAGTTCGCGGGCCCCGGGAAGACCGAGAAGAACGTCGTCGGCATGCCGCTGCTGCCGGTCTACATGGCCAAGGCCGGAGGCTTCTTCTTCCTGGTCTTCGGTGTCATCGCGGCCATCGCGGCCGTCGCGCAGATCAACCCGATCTGGGCCATCGGCCCCTACCGCGCGGACCAGGTGTCCACCGGCGCCCAGCCCGACTGGTACATGGGCTTCGCCGAGGGTCTGATCCGCTTCATGCCGGGCTGGGAGATCAACCTCTGGGGTCACACGCTCGTCCTGGGCGTCTTCATCCCGCTGGTCGTCTTCCCGCTGGTCCTGGCGGCGATCGCGGTCTACCCGTTCATCGAGTCCTGGATCACCGGCGACAAGCGCGAGCACCACATCCTGGACCGCCCGCGCAACGCCCCGACCCGGACCGCGTTCGGTGTCGCCTGGATCACCGTCTACATGATCACCCTGGTCGGCGGCGGCAACGACCTGTGGGCCACGCACCTGCACCTGTCGATCAACGCCGTCACCTGGTTCGTCCGGATCTTCTTCTTCGCCGGACCGGTCATCGCGTTCATCGCCACCAAGCGGATCTGCCTCGGCCTGCAGCGCCGGGACCGCGAGAAGGTGCTGCACGGCCGCGAGACCGGCATCATCAAGCGCCTGCCGCACGGTGAGTTCATCGAGGTCCACGAGCCGCTCAGCCAGGAGCAGCTGCACACCCTCACGGCCCACCACCAGTACGAGCCGGCCCAGGTCGGTCCGACGGTCGACGAGAACGGTGTCGAGCGGAAGGTGAAGGGGTCCGAGAAGCTGCGCGCCAAGCTCAGCGACGCCTACTACGGCGAGGACGCCCAGATCCCGAAGCCCACCGTCGAGGAGTACAAGGAGATCACGAGCGGCCACGGCCACCACTGATCGCTGCGCACGCCACGCCACGCGCGAGGGGCCCCGTCCGGTGTTCGGACGGGGCCCCTCGCGCATCCGCCGGATGGATAGGGTGGAGCCGATCTGTCCTTGACGACGACCGACGACCGGAGCGGCTGATGAGCGCTGTGACCCCCGCTGGAGGCGACACCGCGGCGGGCCGTTCCTGGCCCGACCTGCTGAGCGCGCTGCTCGGCGGCCAGGACCTGAGCGCCGGTGACACGGCCTGGGCCATGGACCGCATCATGTCCGGAGAGGCCGCGGACGCCCAGGTCGCCGGCTTCCTGGTGGCGCTGCGGGCCAAGGGCGAGACGGTCGAGGAGATCACCGGCCTGGTCGAGGCGATGTACCGGCACGCCAAGCCGCTGCACATCCCCGGTCCGGCCGTCGACATCGTCGGTACGGGCGGCGACCGGGCCAAGACGGTCAACATCTCCACGATGTCCGCCATCGTGCTCGCCGGGACCGGTGCGAAGGTCGTCAAGCACGGCAACCGGGCCTCCTCCTCGGCGAGCGGATCCTCCGATGTGCTGGAACAGCTCGGCATCAACCTGGATCTGACGCCGGAACGGGTGGCGCGGGTGGTCGAGGAGGCCGGAATCACCTTCTGCTTCGCGGCCACCTTCCATCCCTCGATGCGGTTCGTCGGCGCCGTCCGCCGGGACCTCGGGATTCCCACCTCGTTCAACCTCCTCGGACCGCTCACCAACCCGGCCCGGGTCACCGCCTCCGCGATCGGCTGCTTCGACACCCGGATGGCCGGGCTCATCGCCGGGGTGCTGGCCGAACGCGGCTCCTCCGCGCTGGTCTTCCGCGGGGACGACGGCCTGGACGAGCTGACGACCACCGCCACCTCCCGGGTCTGGGTGGTGCGCGACGGCAAGGTCACCGAGGATGTCTTCGACCCGCGCGAGGTCGGCCTCGACCTGGTCCCCGTGTCGGCGCTGCGCGGCGCCGACCCCGCCTACAACGCCGGGGTGGCCCGGCGGCTGCTGGACGGCGAGACGGGCCCGGTGCGGGACGCGGTGCTGCTGAACTCGGCGGCGGCCCTGGTCGCCCTGGAGCCGGGGAGCGGGCCGCTGGCCGAGCAGATCCGGGACGGCATGGCGAAGGCCGCCGAGTCGATCGACTCCGGCGCGGCCCGCCGAGCGCTCGCACGCTGGGCCGCCGCAAGCCACGCCTGAGGCCCCGTACGGCGATGTGACGCAGGGCGCGGTCCACGATCCGGACCGCGCCTTGCGCATCGATGATCGTGTGGCAGGATATCCGGCAGGTCATGAGCGACAGTCATTCGGCCCCGGCCGACTGTCCGGCAACCCTCCGTCCGTGGCGGGGTGCCCCGGGTGAAGACCAGGCCGTAGGCAGCGAGGTCTGCGGCAAGCGCGGACCCCTCGCACTCTGCTGAGTGACAAGCCCAGGGGTCCTGGTCGTCGAGGGAGCCTCTCGTGAGCAAGCGAATGCGATAGGGCCGCAGAGCCCCGCCTCCGCATACCCCTTTTTCCCTCCCCACGCCGAGCCCTGCCCGATGCCGCAGATGTGCCCTCGCGTGGTGAATTCCGCCTGCTTTCACGGGAGTTGTGCCATGTCCGTCTCCACCGCTGCCTCCGACCAGTCCGTCCGTGCCCCGCTGCCCGTCCTCGGCCGTGATGTCACCGTGCCGCTCGTCACCGGCGGCGAGGTCACCTACGCCGCGCTCGACTACGCGGCCAGCGCCCCCGCCCTCCAGCGCGTCTGGGACGACGTGGCCGCCTACGCCCCCTACTACGGCAGCGTGCACCGCGGCGCCGGCTACCTCTCGCAGCTGTCCACCGACCTGTTCGAGAACGCCCGCGCGACCGTCGCCGAGTTCCTGGACTGCCGCGCCGACGACCAGTTGATCTTCACCCGCTCCACCACCGACTCGCTCAACCTGCTGGCGGCCGTGCTCCCGGCCGGCTGTCAGGTCTTCGTCTTCGAGACCGAGCACCACGCCTCGCTGCTGCCCTGGAAGGACGCCGAGGTCAGCTATCTCGACGCGCCGCGCACCCCCGCGCAGGCCGTCGCGACCCTTGAGAAGGCGCTGGCCGGCCGCGACGGGCACGGTCCGGCCCTGGTCTGCGTCACCGGCGCCTCCAACGTCACCGGGGAGCTCTGGCCGGTGCGCGAGCTGGCCGCCGCCGCGCATGCGCACGGCGCCCGGATCGTCCTCGACGCCGCCCAGCTCGCCCCGCACCACCCGGTGTCGGTGCGGGACCTCGACGTCGACTGGGTCGCCTTCTCCGGGCACAAGCTGTACGCGCCGTTCGGGTCCGGCGTGCTCGCCGGACGCGCCGACTGGCTGCGCACGGCCGAGCCGTACCTCGCGGGCGGCGGGGCGAGCCGTACGGTCACCCGCCGGGCGGACGGCGGCGTGGCCGTGGAGTGGCACGAGACGGCTGCCCGCCATGAGGCAGGCTCACCGAACGTGATCGGCGCCTACGCCGTCGCCTCGGCCTGCAAGGCCCTCACGGAGGCCGGCTTCGACACCCTGGTCGCCCGCGAACGGCACCTGATCGAGAAGGTCCGTGCGGGCCTGGCCGAGGTCCCCGAGGTGCGCGTCCTCTCCCTCTTCGGCGAGGACGCCCCCCGGGTGGGCGTGCTCTCCTTCGTGGTCGAGGGCTGGAACAGCTCCCACTTCGCGGCGGCGCTCTCCGCCGAGTACGGCATCGGCGTCCGCGACGGGCTCTTCTGCGCCCACCCCCTCGTCCGCACCCTCCTGGGCGGCGACCCGCAGTCCCAGGGCGAGTGCGGCGCCCCGGAGGCCGCCCCCGGCGAGAAGTCCCTCAACGCGATCCGCGTCAGCTTCGGCGCGGGCACCCCCGACGAACACGTCGACCGCTTCGTGACCGCCGTGAAGCAACTGGTCCGGAACGGCGCGCAGTGGCACTACCACACCGAAAACGGCCGCTGCGTCCCCACCCCCTGACCCCACCCCCAACACGCCACCCCACGGCAACAGCCCCCCACAGGGGGGCGCGGGGAACGGCGCGCTCAACCACGACGTGGCCGCGGTCGAGGGTCGGCAGTAGCCCCCGCAGGGGGGCGCGGGGAACTGCGCGCTCAGCCACGACGGCGCCGCGGTCGAGGGTCGGCGATTGCCCCCGCAGGGGGGCGAGCCCAGCCACGATGTGCCCGCAGCCAAGGACCGGCAGGCGCCCCCGCAGGGGGGCGCGGGGAACGGCGCGCTCAACCACGACGTGGCCGCGGTCGAGGGTCGGCAGTAGCCCCCGCAGGGGGCGCGGGGAACGGCGCGCTCAGCCACGACGTGGCCGCGGCCGAGGACCGTCAGCCGCCCCCGGAGGGGGGAGCGCGCTCAACCACGACGGCGCCGCAGCCGAGCGACGGCATATCGCGGCATGACCAGCGGAGCGCTCAGTTGTCCAGCCCGATAGCGAACGCCGCCTCCAGATCATGCTGGGAGTACGTCCGGAAGGCCACATGCGTGTCCGTGGCCTCCACCCCCCGAATCTTGCTGATACGCCCGGGAATGACCTCGGCCAGCTCCTCGTGCCGCCCGACCCGGACCATGGCGATCAGATCGTAGGTACCGGTCACGGAGAAGACCTCGCTGACATTGTCCAGCGCAGCGATCTGCTCGGCGATCTCGGGAATCCGGTCCACGCTGGTCTTGATGAGCACGATCGCGGTGATCACGGCTGGTTTTCTCCCTCGGGAGCCGGAGCTGGGGCGGCCTTCACTCTAGCCCGACGCCCGAACCGCACCCAGGCGAAGACGAAGCCCAGCGAGAAGCCCACCAGATGGGCGAGATACGCCACCCCGGGCCCTTGGGTGGCCTGCCGTGCCGCCACCCATTGCAGCCCCGCCCAGAACGGCAGCACGACCCAGGCGGGAAAGCGCAGCGGGAGGAAGAACAGGAAGGGGAGGAGACTGGTGACACGAGCGCCGGGGAACAGGAACAGAAACGCCCCGAGGACCGCCGAGATCGCCCCGGAGGCGCCGACCAGGGACTGCTGGGAGGCGGCGTTGGCGGCGGCGTAGCCGATCAGCGCCAGATAGCCGCAGCCGACGTAGAACAGGGTGAACCGCACGCGGCCCATCCGTTCCTCGGTCATCACCCCGAAGACGTAGAGGAACAGCATGTTGCCGAGCAGATGCACCCAGCTGCCGTGCACGAACAGCGCCGTGGCGGGGGTCAGCGCCTCCCCGGCCGGGCCGTCGAACAGGTTCGCGGGCACGACGCCCCAGCGCCGGAAGTACGCCCGCTGCGCGGCCAGCAGCCCGTCACCGGTGCCGTACGCCGGATTGAACCCGGACGCGGGCCCGATCAGGAAGATCAGGCAGCACAGGGCGATCAGGACGTGCGTCATCGGCGCCGACGAGCCGCGGACCGCCCTGAAGGTCCGCCCGGCCGTCGCGCTCCAGTTGCTGATCATGAACACAGAGCATGACGTAACGGCACGCAGTAGCACAGATCGCCTCGCCGCCGCGGACGAACGGGCGACGAGTACCCGCCAGGCCGTAGGGTTACGAGCCACACGCGCCGGGCGGACGGCGCGTCACGGACACTGGAAGGAAGCGAACAGACACGATGCCGGTTCCCCTGCCGACCGCCACGACGCGATGGCGCTGCACCCTCTGCGGCAATCTCACCCGTTTCGACGTGACCCGCGCCTCGAAGGTCGTCGAGTACGTCCATCTCGACCTCGCAGGCGAGCCCAAGGTCGAGGAGCGCGAGGTGGTCAGTGAGACCATCGAGTCGGTGCGCTGCCGCTGGTGCAACGCGGTGGACCAGGTGGAACTGGTGGACAGGCCGGGAGCCGACTCCTGAGCGCAGGAGGCGGCCCCGCACGGGTATTGGGGTGTGACGGATGGCGGAGACCCAAGGCGGGGGGCCGGGCGACGGCACCGCCGAGGTGCTTGACCGTCCGCTGCCCGACGGCGTGCGCCGCCGGGTCGTACAGATCGTGTCGGACGGCTTCGGCGGTCTGACGATCGGTGAACTGCCCGCCCAGTTGCGGCAGTATGCGCGGTTCGCCCCGAATCGCCGGGCGAAGTTCGCGGGTAACGCGATGGCCGCGGCCCTGGAGACCGACACGCTGTTCCGGCAGCGCATCGGGGAGAAGCTCAGAGAGGCGCAGCCGGAACTCTCCGGCGCCCTCGACTCCGGCTCGCCGCCCCCGGCCGCGGACCCGCTCGACGTGGCGGCCGCGGCCTATGTTCTGCGTCCGGCCGGCTGGGTGAAGCTGGTGGCCGCGGCCGGCGAGGAGGTCCAGCGAGCGGACGCCGAGCGCGCCGACGAGGAGAGCCGGGCCGAGCTGGAGCGGCTGCGCGGGGAGCTGGACCGGGTCCGCGAGCACACCCGCGCCGAGACCGAACGGCTGCGTGCGGAGCTGGATTCGGCCAAGCGGGAAGCTGAATCGCTTCACCGTAAACTCCGTGCGGCCCTCAGTGATGTGAAGCGGGGCGACGCCGCCCTGCGCAAGGCCCAGGGCGAGATCGAGGCGGTGCGTGCCGAGGGGCAGGCGCAGCTCTCGGCCGCCGAGAGCGAGTCCCGGCGGCTCAAGGCCCGTCTCGGGGAGGTGGAGACCGCCCTGGAGGCCAGCCGCAGGGCGGCCCGTGAGGGGCGCAGCGTCGAGGACATGCGGGTGCGGCTGCTGCTCGACACGGTGCTGGAGGCGGCCCAGGGGCTGCGCCGTGAGCTGGCGCTGCCGCCGGTGTCCGTGCGGCCCGCCGAGACCGTGGACGCGGTGGAGCCGGGCCGGATGACCCCGAAGGACATCGCCGCGCGTGCGCTGTCCGAACATGACCCGGCGGTCCTGGACCAGTTGCTCGCCCTGCCGCAGGCGCACCTGGTGGTCGACGGCTACAACGTCACCAAGACCGGCTATCCGCAGATGCCGCTGGAGAAGCAGCGGCTGCGGCTGCTCGGCCAGCTCTCGCAGCTCGCCGCGCAGACCGGCGCCGAGGTGACGTGTGTCTTCGACGGCGCCGAACTGGCCGCGCCGGTGCTGCTGGCCCCGCCGCGCGGCGTGCGGGTGCTGTTCTCCAAGCCGGGTGTGACGGCCGACGAGCTGATCCGGCAGCTGGTGCGGGCCGAGCCGCCGGGCCGGCCGGTCATCGTCGCCTCGACCGATCGCGAGGTGGCCGACGGCGTCGCCCGTGCGGGTGCCCGTCCTGTCGCTTCTGCGATGCTCCTCGGGCGATTGTCCTGAACGTCAACGTACGTGCTTAATGCCCGAATTGGCGGAAGTGTCGCTCAACGTAGCGTCAAGTGGGCATCACAGCATGTGAGTTGTGGGCAAAGAATGCAGGGAGTGAACGATTTTTTCTCCTGAGGATTTGAACTGATCACAACTGGGTCACTAGGGTCGGCTCGAACCTCCACACGGGTGATCACTCAAAAGAAGGAGCCCGTCTCCGTGGCGTCCCATCGTCGACCCAAGCAGCCGAGCCGCACGCGCGTGACCGTGCTGACCACCGCAGCCGCCGCTGCCGTAGCCCTGAGCTCTCAGGCCGCCAACGCGGCACCCAGTGAGAAGCTGAGCAAGGACGAGGTCAAGGCCAAGGTCGACAAGCTCTACGAACAGGCGGAGCAGGCCACCGAGAAGTACAACGGGGCCAAGGAGAAGCAGGAGAAGCTCCAGAAGGAGATCTCCACCATCCAGGACAACGTCGCCCGCGGTCAGGAAGACCTGAACAAGCTGCGCGACGGCCTGGGCACCATGGCCAGCGCACAGTACCGCTCGGGCGGCATAGACCCCTCCGTCCAGCTCTTCCTGTCCTCCGACCCGGACGACTACCTCGACAAGGCGTCCACGCTCGACCAGTTGAGCGGCCAGCAGGTCGAGGCCCTGAAGAAGATCCAGGACAAGCAGCGGGAACTCGCGCAGGACCGGGCCGAGGCGACCGACAAGCTCAAGGACCTCGCCGCCACCCGCACCGAACTGGGCAAGAAGAAGAAGGAAGTCCAGGGCAAGCTCGCCGAGGCGCAGCGGCTGCTCAACACCCTGACGGCGAAGGAGAAGGCGGACCTCGCCGCCAAGGAGGAACGGGCCAACCGCTCCGCCTCCGAACGCGTCGACCTCGGCAACACCACCTCCGCCTCCGGCCGGGCCGCCGCCGCCTTCTCCGCCGCCCAGTCCAAGATCGGCTCGCCGTACGTCTACGGCGCCACCGGCCCGTCCTCCTTCGACTGCTCGGGCCTGACCTCCTGGGCCTACGCGCAGGCCGGCGTCGGCATACCCCGCACCTCGCAGGCCCAGGCCAATGCCGGTCAGCGCATCTACAGCCAGAGCGACCTCAGGGTCGGCGACCTGGTGATTTTCTACGGCGACCTGCACCACGTCGGCCTGTACGCGGGCAACGGCCAGGTGCTGCACGCCCCGCGCACCGGCACGGTCGTCCGCTACGAGTCGATCAACAACATGCCGTTCCAGTTCGGCGTCCGCATCTGAGCCGTACACCCCCGCCGGACCGGGTTCCATAGCGCCCGAACGGGCGAATCCCGACAACCGGAACTGACCCCTCGCCCCGCCGTTGACCTGCGTCAGCGGCTGGGCGTCACGTTGTGCGACCGCCGCGAGCCTTTGGCCGACGGGCGCCCGCGCGGCTACTGTCTGCCGCGTTTCCCCCACGGCCGGGACATCCCGTCCCGGCTCCGGGGAACGGCAACCGTCCGCCGGCCGCGCGTGCGCCGACGGGGCGGGCCGGTGCCGCGGGACGAGGGCGCGCAGGCCGCACGGCCGAGCGCGACCGCTCCCGCCCGCCGGCCGCGGCCCCACAGGCGAGCGAGCGGTCACGAGGTGAAGGAGTGCGGCCTTCCGTGGGGTCCCATCGCCGCCTTGCATCATCCGGGTTCGACCGGGGCGCCACCGTCCTGTGCGTCCTGTCCGCGGCCGCGGCCGCCCTCGGCGCCGTACCGGCGAGCGCCGCGCCGCACGGCGACGGCCCCGCCGAGGTGGACCGCCTCTACGGGGAGGCGGAGAAGGCGACCGAGGCATACAACAAGGCCGGCGAACAGGCCGGGAAGCTGCGCGCGCAGATCCGCGAGGCGCAGGACCACATCGCCCGCCAGCAGCAGCACATCAACGCCATGCGGGAGGAACTGGGATCGCTGGCCGGCGCCCAGTACCGCTCCGGCGGCATCGACCCGACGGTCGCGCTGCTCTTCTCCGCCGACCCGGGCGACTACCTCGACAAGGCCACCACCATCGACCGGATCGGCACCCGTCAGGCCGGCCGGTTACGGGAACTCCAGTCGGCCATGCGGGAACTCGCCCAGGAGCGGGCCACGACGGCCGGGAAGCTGGCCCAGTTGGAGAAGAGCCGCAGGGCCGTCGCCGCGCACAAGCGGACCGTGGAGCGCAAGCTGGCCAAGGCACGGGAACTGCTCAACTCCCTGCCGTACGCGCAGCGCGCCGGCTACGGGCGGGCCTCCCGCGACGGCGGGGCCGGCCTGCCCGACCTGCGGGACATCGGCGCCCCGAACGCCCGCGCCGCCGCGGCCGTCGCCGCCGCCCGCTCCGCCCTCGGACGCCCCTACGTCTGGGGCGCCAACGGGCCCGCCGGCTTCGACTGTTCGGGCCTGACGCAGTGGGCGTACGCGCAGGCCGGGGTGCAGCTGCCGCGCACCTCGCAGGAGCAGCGGTACGCCGGCCGGCAGGTGCCGTTCTCGCAGATGCGGCCCGGTGATCTGGTCGTCTACCGCTCGGATGCCGGCCATGTGGCCATGTACATGGGCAACGGCCAGGTGATCCACGCGCCCCACCCCGGCGCCCCGGTGCGCTACGACCCGGTGGGCATGATGCCCGTCTCCTCGGTCACCCGGGTCTGACCGGGCGCCACGGGCCGTACGATCGGGCAGATGGCTGATCGCAGACGGAGGTGGCGCTCGGGAGCCGTCGCGCTGTGCCTGCTGCTCGTCCCGCTGGCCGGGTGCGGCGGCCGGACGGCGGCCGACCCGGCGCGGGCCGAGGTGCAGCGGGTGCTCGACCGGCGCGCGGCGGCCCTCCTGCGGCACGACGAGACGGCGTACGCCGCGACGGGCGCCCGCGGCAGCTACGCCAACCTGCGCGCGGTGCCGCTGGCGTCCTGGACCTACCGGGTGACCGGCCTGCGGCACACCGGTGCCACCGTCACCGCCGCGGCCCTGCTGAGCTATCGCGTCCGGGGCTACGACCGGGCCCCCGTCACCACCGAGCGCACCCTCGCCCTCGGCCGCACCGCCGACGGACGCTGGTACGTCGCCTCCGACCGGCCCGCGAAGAAGGCCGGACAGCAGCTGTGGGACCAGGGCGCCGTGTCGGCCGCCAGGGGCGCGCACAGCCTGGTGCTCGGGGTCGGACAGTCCGCGCGGGCGCTCGACGCCTACGCCCGGCTCGCCGACCGCGCGGTCCCGGCCGTGTCCGCGGCCTGGGGCACGGACTGGACCCGGCAGGTCGTCGTGCTCGTACCGCGGACCCTGGACGGGATGGCCGGCCTGCTCGGCTCGCCGGCCTCCTCGTACCGGGGGATCGCCGCGGTCACCACCGGCGAGGCGGGCGGCCGGAACCGGGCCCCCGCGGACCGGATCGTGGTCAACCCGGAGGCGTACGCACTCCTCGGCGACGCCGGCAAGCAGGTGGTGCTCACCCACGAGACCACCCATGTGGCCACCCGCGCGCACACCACCCCGGCCACCCCGCTGTGGCTGTCCGAGGGGTACGCGGACTGGATCGGCTACCTCGGCACGGGCCGCACCCCGGCGCAGGCGGCACCGGAGCTGTCCCGAGCCGTCCGCGCCGGGCGGGTACCGGCGGACCTGCCCGCCGACGGGGACTTCGGCTTCACCGGCGACCCCGCGCGGCTCGCCCAGGCGTACGAGGGCGGCTGGCTGGCCTGCCGGATGATCGCCGAACGCTGGGGCGAGGACCGGCTCGACGCCTTCTACCGCGCCGTCGGCGCGCACGGGCGGCGGGCGGGCGCCGTCGAGGACGCGCTGCACCGCGTGCTCGGGACGGCCCTGCGGGACTTCACCGACCGATGGCACGGGTACCTGCGAACGAACCTCACCTGACCGAGCGGCCTGCCCGACAGCTCCGCCGGCCTTCTGGGGTGTGCGGGTCGTCTGTCGGGTGCGGCGCCGTGGTGGCTTGTCGCGCAGTTCCCCGCGCCCCTTCGGTGTGGTGCCGGTTGTTTGTTGGGTGCGGCGCCGTTGTGGTTTGTTGCGCAGTTCCCCGCGCCCCTTGGGGGGTGTGCGGGTTGTTTGTTGGGTGCGGGTTCGTTGTGGCTTGTCGCGCAGTTCCCCGCGCCCCTTGGGGGGGGTGCCGGTTGTTTGGTGGGTGTGGGTTCGTTGTGGTTTGTTGCGTAGTTCCCCGCGTTCCTTGGGGGTGTGGGGCGTCGTCGTTCTTCTTGTGTTGGGTGGTTTCGGTGGGGTCAGGAGGAGAGTGGGGTTTTCTTGGGGTGGGGGGTGGGGGTCGGCAGGGTGGCGGCGCGGGTCGCGGGGACCGTGGAGCGCCACAGCCGGCCGGCGGCGAGCAGCGCGGCGCCGACCAGCAGGCCGTTGCGCAGGAACAGTAGCTCCGTGCCGTACCAGTCGCCGGCCACGACGTGCGAGAAGCCGATCGGGAACTCCAGGACGGTCACCACGGTCGCCGCGAGGACCAGCAGGGCGGGCCGGCCCATCCGGGTGCCGCGGAAGGACACGCAGACCGCGGCCAGGCCGATCAGCCAGACCAGGTACTGCGGGCTGATCACCCGGCTCGTCGTGGTGAACATCAGCACCGCCGTGAACGCCGCGTCGGCGAGCGTGTGCGGCCTGAACCCGGTGGCCGCCAGCCGCCACAGCAGCAGCCAGCCGAACGCGGCGCAGGTGAGCGTCAGCGCGGCGGCGCTCACCAGGCCGACGTAGGGGCCCAGGAACTCCACCGAGCCGTAGTTCAGCAGCACCTCGCCCCGCCACCCGAAGTGCCGGGCCACATGGAAGACCAGGGCGCCCAGCGACTCCACCTCGGTGCCCCGGTCGCGCTGGAAGGCGAGGAAGGCGAAGGCGCCGGGCATGGCGACCGCGAACAGCACCGCCACCCCCGCCGCGGTGGCCGCGGCGGCGCCCCAGGCGCGCAGCCGCACGGCACCCACCAGGAGCAGCGCGGGCCACACCTTGACCATCGCCCCGAAGCCGACGAGCGCCCCCATCACCCGGGGCCGGCGGGCCCCCGCGAACAGCGCGGCCACGGCCACCGCGGTCACCATCACGTCGTAGCGGGCGTAGGCCGTCGGGCCGAGCAGCGGGAGGCCCACCACCCACACCCAGGCGCCGCGCGGCGACTTGCCGGGGCGGCGGCCCGCGTACCCGAGCAGGGCGAGGACCACCAGGTCGGCGAGCAGGGCCAGCAGGAAGAAGGCGGTGGGATAGGCGAGGAAGGGCAGGGCGCCCGGCGCGAGCACGGCGAGCGCGGCGGCGGGCGGGTACTGCCAGGTCACGTCGTCCAGCGGGAACGTCCCGTGGCGCAGTACCTCGTACCAGCCGTGGTAGATCACCGACACGTCGGTGGTGACGTCCGCGCCGGGGAAGACCAGCACCCGGAAGACGAAGAGCAGCAGCATCAGCCGGGTCAGCCCCCAGGCCCCCAGCAGCCCGGCCAGGTGCCACCTCGCGCCCGCCATGTTCACTTGGCCCCTCTTCGTAGTGGCTCGTCCTGCGGGGGCCATGATGACGCGTCGCGCTGTGCGAGGTCCGCCAATGCCGCCGTACGGCGTGGTCGCGTCGCACCCCGGGCCTTATGTGAGCGACGTCACACAAGGCTAGTGATCACTCTCTGTGAGTCGCCGATCCGGGCGGCGGTGGCCGCGCGATGTCCGCCGTGGCCGAAAGTCGACCCATGGCCGGCCGGGGTCCGGTCGAGGTGACGATTTGTCAACTTTCCCCGCCTCACGTGCGGTTGACGCGGTCATGGCTAGTGCGCCGGGCAGGTTCGGACCAATTCGCCAAGGCCGGGTCAACTGGCCGAGTTGAACCTCCGTCAACTGGGGAGGAACCCACGGACAATGCGGCGAACCATGGTGATCCGCTCGTGCGGGCGCATGCGGGTCCGGTGCACAACCCTCCGTCACATCGCCGCCGCGGCCCGCCCGGTTGTCGTTGATCAACTCTTTTCGTGGTCCGGGAGACGGCTTAGATTCATCGAGGCTGGCCGCCCACGGCGCGCCGAGAAGGGGGAGACGCACATGATTTTCGCTGGGAATCCAAGGGGCCCATTCCGAGGGTGAGCCCTGGCCGGGCGACCGCGCCCGCTTGGCTCCGTTTCTGTTCCGCTGCCCGCGGCCCGAGTCCGGCCGCCCCGTCGGCGTGCCCTGCCGTGGCACGGTCCGCGGCACTTTCCTCGTGCGAGCAAGAGATACCAAGAAGGACAAGGCTGTGATGGTGATGTTCCGGGGCCGCTCGGCCCGTCCCGGTCCCGCGTTCGTCGCGGCCCTCATGTGCGCGGCGCTCGCCACGGGCTGCACCCAGGACGACGGCGGCACGGCGGCCGGTGCCGGCGCCGCGGGCAAGGGCGACGGCAGCGGCAACTGGCCCAGCCCCCAGGCGACCAGCGGGCTGACCGCGGGACTCGCCCTGCCGATCCAGTCCTACCTGGTCACCTACGACCAGCAGGTCACCGTCCTGCGCGCACAGCAGTCCGTACAGCGCGCGTGCATGAAGCGGCTCGGGTTCGACTACGACCCGCCGGAGCCCGGCCGCTACCCGCCGCCCAGCGCCGACGACGCCAACATGGCCCGCCGCTACGGCATCGCCGACCCCGCTCAGGCGCGGACCCACGGCTACCACCTCGCCCACGACAGCGGCGAACCGCCCGCCTACGAGGTGGCGTCCGCCGCCAACGCGGCGCTGACCGGCCGCAACGCGAAGGGCGCCGCCGTCGCCGGCGTGCCCGAGGGCGGCTGCCTCGGCGAGTCCGTCCGGCGGATCGGCGAGCTGGACGGCAGCCTCGCCTCCCGCCTGAACAACGAGGGCTTCGACGCCTCCAAGGCCAACCCGAAGGTGCGCGAGGTCGTCCAGGCGTGGTCCGCGTGCATGCGGCGCAAGGGCTACACCTCGCCCACCCCGCTGGACGCGGCGAAGCTGGCCGACTCGCTGAGCGCGCCCACGCCCTCCCGCGCGGAGACCGACATCGCCGTCGCGGACGTGGAGTGCAAGAAGTCCACGGACCTCGTCCAGGTCTGGTTCAAGGAGGAGACCCGGATCCAGGACGAGCTGATCGAGAAGAACCAACTGGCGCTCCAAGAGGCCAAGAAGACCACCGAGGAAGCCGTCAGGAACGCCACCCGGGCGGCTTCCCGGTAGGGAGTCCACCACGATGCACAGGGAGTCCACCGTGAAGAAGATCACCCGACTTGCCGTGGGAGCCGGACTGGCGATGTCCGCCGCCCTGCTCACCCACGCGCCCGCCCAGGCGGCGACGAGCTACGAGGGCGACGCGTGCAGCGTCAGCAACGAGAACTGCTTCGCGCTGTTCTACAACTCCGGCGTGAACACCTGGACGTCCGCCTGTTTCCTGTCCAACAAGAGCATCTCCGACCTCTACGGCTACAGCCCCAACGGCGCCACCCTCGTGCGCTACGTGTTCATCGCGCCGGGCACCCACATCAACACCAACCTGGCCGTCTCCTGGTGCATCGGCAACGGCGAGGGCCAGGAGGTCAAGAACAACGCCGCCGCGGCGGCCAGCGGCGAGGCGTCCGCCACCAACACCGTCTACTACAACTCCGGTTACGCGGGCGCCTCGCAGAGCTTCGGCCCGCGCTCCACCGGCAACCTCAACTCCACCCTGAAGAACGAGAACGCCTCGATCAAGCGCTCGTCCTGAGAGCCGGCGCCCGCCGACGGAACCCCGCGCGGTCGTCCGCGGCGGGCGCCGCCCCGCCTGCCCGCCAGTCCCACTCCGAAGGAGGAGCCCCGTGGCCGACGAGATGGTGCTCAGAGCCCAGAAGTTCGTCAACCAGGTCTACGGCAGCCGGATCGGCATGACCGTCACCGAGGACGGACGCACCGGCTGGAACACCATGTACGCCCTCACCAGGGCCCTGCAGTACGAACTCGGCATCACCGCCCTGTCGAACAGCTTCGGGCCCACCACGCTCTCGACGCTCAAGTCCAAGTACCCCGTGGTGAACGCGTCGACCGTGCCGTCGGCCGACTTCTGCCGCATCATCCAGTCCGCCCTGTACTGCAAGGGCTACGACGGCGGCGGCATCGACGGCCTCTACAGCGACCGGGTCGCCTCGTCCGTGTCGTCGCTGAAGGCCAACATGGGCGTCAGCGGTGCCTTCCCCGGTGGCGGCATCGAGCCGAAGGTGTTCAAGGGCCTGCTCAACATGGACGCGTACGTCAGCGTCAACAACGGCTCCGACAGCGTCCGCGAGATCCAGCAGTGGATGAACGGCCGTTACGTCAACCGGCAGGACTTCTACATCATCCCCTGCGACGGCCACCACTCCCGTGACGTCGCCAAGTCCCTGCTCTACGCCATCCAGTACGAACTGGGCATGGCCGACGGCGTCGCCAACGGCGTCTTCGGGCCCGGCACCCAGAGCGGCCTGAAGAACCACACCGTCGGCGTCGGCACCACCGGCACCTGGGCGCTGCTGTTCACCGGCGCCATGATCCTCAACGCCTGGAGCGTGCCGTTCGGCAACTTCACGGCCACCGTCGCGGACGCGGTCAGCCGCTTCCAGGACTTCGTCAAGCTCCCGGTCAGCGGCGTCGGCGACTTCCAGACCTGGGCGTCGCTGCTGGTGTCCACGGGCGACCCGGACCGCAAGGGCACCGCCTGCGACGGCGTCACCAAGATCACTCCGGCCCGGGCGCAGGCACTGAAGAACGCCGGGTACAAGTACGTGGGCCGCTATCTGTACAACCCGAGCACGACCTCGCTGCCGGAGAAGGCGATCCAGCCGGGCGAGCTGGACACCATCAAGCAGTACGGCCTGCGCTGCTTCCCCATCTACCAGACCTACGCACGCTCGGCCGACTACTACAGCCCGGACCAGGGCAACACCGACTGCCTGATCGCCGTCGCCGCCGCCGACGGGTTCGGCTTCAAGGACGGCACCCGCATCTACTTCGCCGTCGACTACGACGCCGTGGACGACGAGGTGAGCGCGTACATCCTCCCGTACTTCCAGGCCGTGCGGAACCGGATGACCGCGCTCGGCAGCCCCTTCTCCATCGGGGTCTACGGGCCGCGCAACATCTGCTCCCGGGTGTCCGCCGCGGGATACGCCAGCGCGTCCTTCGTGTCCGACATGTCCACCGGATTCTCCGGCAACCTCGGCTACCCGATGCCCGAGAACTGGGCCTTCGACCAGATCAAGACCATCTCGGTGGGCTCGGGCGACGGGCTCATCGAGATCGACAACAACATCGCCTCCGGCCGCGACACCGGACAGGGCGACTTTTACCCGACCCCCTCGCAGACGCTCGACGTCGGCTTCAGCCTGTCCTACTGGGACGCCATGCTGAGGGAGATCAGCGACTACATGGAGTCGATCGGCCGGGGCGACAGCGCGCTGTACATCTACACCCGGCAGGAGTGCCTGGAGACGATCGTCCACCACGACGCCGTGCTCACCTCCTCGGCCCGCCGCTACCGGATGCGCAAGGCGCTCATCCAGACCTCCGCCTTCTGGGAGTTCTGCCACTACAGCTACAAGGACCTGGCCGAGGACGCGTCCGTGGTCTGGTACCACACGGCGGCCATCCCCGACTGGGGCAAGGACCTGCCGGTGGTCCGGGACGTGAGCGACAGCAGCACCGGCATCGCGAAGATCTCCGGCCGCACCGGCATCCTCGCCCGCAACAACTCCGTGCGCACCGGGATCCTCGACGACTCGATCCTCGACACCGCGAATGAGTCCGACATCTTCAGCATGTGGACCCGGCTCAACCAGGACAACGTGTTCAACCTGAGCACCGTCCCGCACATGCACATCTGGGGAGCCGACGGAAAGCCCGGCGACCACGCCGAGACCCCGATCCGCCGCCCCGCCCTCGACTACACCGACACCGAGACCTACGAACTCCTGCGCCGCTACCAGGGGTTCGGGGACCAGGCGGAGGCCGACGCGCGGCTGCGCGTGCCGCTCTACCAGATCTTCGAGAAGTACAACCGCATCCTGCGCGAGTCCTGACCGGTACGGCACGCACCCCGCAGAGAGGAACAACCAGTTGAGACCCACCGGAGTTTCCCGCCGCGGCCTCATGGTCCGCACCGCCGGCCTTGCCGCGGGCCTCGCCGCCGCCTCCGCCGCGGGCGGCGCGTTCGCCGGCCCCGCGCTGGCGGCGGACACCCCGCCCGTGCCGGACGGCGAGCACATCAAGCGGGCGCTGGAGCGCTTCCGCGCCCGGCAGCGCCGCCTGCTCACCGGCCGGCCCTCCGCCAACCGCTGGGAGATGCAGAAGGCCGCCGACGCGGACGGAACCATCGTGACCCGGCCGGTGCCCGGCACCGGCCTCGGCGTCGCGGTGCACTCGGGCGACCCCGAGACGCTGCTCGTCCATGTGATCCGGCGCTTCCACTACGAGGTCGACGCCCTCGGCCTGCACGGCGAACCCCACCCGGTCCAGGGCTGGGTGGCGCCGTCCGAGATCCGCGACACCGGCCTGCCCGAGTCCAACCGGGCGTCCGGCACGGCCGTGGTGATCCGTCCCGGTTCCTACCCGCCCGGCGCACGCGGCGGCTTCACGGCCGCCCAGGAGCTGATCATCCGGGATATCCTCGCCGACACCGAGGGCGTCGTGCGCTGGGGCGGTGACGACCGCCGCCCCTACGAGGGCCTGTTCTATCTCGGCGTACGCCCCGGTGACCCGAAGCTGGCTCGGGTGGCGGCGAAGATCCGCGGCTGGGACGAGACCCCCGGCCGGGGCGCCGGGGTGCTGGTGGACGCGGCCCGGCCGGACCGGCGTCGGCGCGCCGCCCGCTACCGGTGACGGCGCCGGGCACGAAGAAGTCCGTTCGACGATGAAGGAAGCGCCATGGGGCTGCTCGTCCTGATCCTGGTGGGCCTGGCGGTCGCCGTCCTCGGCGGCGCCGCGGTGGCGGCCCTGGTGGGCCTCGCCGTGTGGACGAGGTCTCGGCTCGGGCGGCGGCGCGGCGCGTCCTGACCGCGGGGTCCCGGCCCGCCCGGGACCCCGCACGGACACCGGTCCGCGGGCGCGTTGGATAGGTTGGGCGGTGATGCACAAGACCCTGATCGTCACCAACGACTTCCCGCCCCGGCCGGGCGGCATCCAGGCGTTCCTGCACAACATGGCGCTCCGCCTCGACCCCGACCGGCTCGTCGTGTACGCCTCCACCTGGAAGCGCGGCCGGGAGGGCGCCGAGGCCACGGCCGCCTTCGACGCCGAGCAGCCCTTCACCGTCGTACGCGAGCGCACGACGATGCTGCTGCCCACGCCCGCCGTGACGCGGCGCGCGGCCGGGCTGCTGCGGGAGCACGGCTGCACCTCGGTGTGGTTCGGGGCGGCGGCGCCGCTCGCTCTGATGGCGCCCGCCCTGCGGAAGGCGGGCGCCGAGCGGCTGGTGGCCACCACCCACGGGCACGAGGCCGGCTGGGCCCAACTGCCCGCCGCCCGCCAACTGCTGCGCCGGATCGGAGAGTCCACCGACACGATCACCTACCTCGGCGAGTACACCCGCACCCGGATCGCCGCCGCGCTGACCCCGGCGGCGGCCGGCCGGATGGTGCGGCTGCCGCCCGGCGTCGACGAGAAGACCTTCCACCCGGACTCCGGCGGTGCGCGGGTGCGGGAACGGCTCGGGCTCGCGGAGCGGCCGGTCGTGGTGTGCGTCTCGCGGCTGGTGCCGCGCAAGGGCCAGGACACCCTGATCAGGGCGCTGCCCCGGATCCTCGCCGAGCAGCCCGAGGCGGTGCTGCTGATCGTCGGGGGCGGACCGTACGAGGGGGATCTGCGCAGGCTCGCGCGGGAAGTCGGGGTGGCGGCATCGGTGCGCTTCACGGGCGCCGTGCCCTGGTCCGAACTGCCCGCGCACTACGGCGCCGGGGACGTCTTCGCGATGCCCTGCCGGACCCGGCGGGGCGGGCTCGACGTGGAAGGGCTCGGGATCGTCTACCTGGAGGCGTCCGCGACCGGGCTGCCGGTCGTCGCCGGGGACTCGGGCGGCGCGCCCGACGCGGTGCTCGACGGGGAGACCGGATGGGTGGTCCGCGGCGGCGACCCGAACGAGGCGGCCGACCGGATCACCACCCTCCTCGCGGACCCCGCCCTACGCCGCCGCATGGGCGACCGAGGCCGCCACTGGATCGAACAATCCTGGCGCTGGCCCCAACAAGCAGAAACCCTGAAAGCACTCCTGTAGCACACCCGCCCCGACAGCGGCGCGGGGAACTGCGCGAGACCCCACACGATTCCCGCACCCGCAACCGCAGCTAAACCACGGCCCCGACAGGGGCGCGGGGAACTGCGCGAAAACCCACACGATTCCCGCACCCGCAAACGCAGCTAAACCACGGCCCCGATAGGGGCGCGGGGAACTGCGCGAGAAACCACATCAAACCCGCACCCGCAAACGCAGCTGAGCCATCCCCTTCAATAGGCGCACCCTACTTCTGGTAAAGAGCCTCGATCTCAGCCGCGAAGTCCTTAGTGACAACGTTCCGCTTCAGCTTGAGCGACGGCGTCAGATGCCCCGACTCCTCCGTGAACTGCCCCCCGAGAACCCGGAACTTCCGCACGGACTCCGCCTTGGACACCACCGCGTTCCCGTCATCCACCGCTTCCTGGATGGCCGCCACCAGCTCCGGATCCTCCCGCAGCGACGCCGCCGTGGACCCGGAGGGCTTCCCGTGCTCCGCGGCCCACCGCCCCAGGAACTCCTCGTCGAGAGTGATCAGCGCGCCGACGAACGGTCGCCCGTCGCCGACCACCATGCACTCCGCGATCAGCGCATGCGCCCGGATCCGGTCCTCGATCACGGCCGGTGCCACGTTCTTGCCGCCCGCGGTGACGATGATCTCCTTCTTGCGCCCGGTGATCCTGAGATAGCCGTCCTCGTCGAGGGTGCCGACGTCCCCGGTGTGGAACCAGCCGTCGGCCAGCGCCTCCGCGGTCGCGGCCTCGTTGTTCCAGTACTCCTTGAACAGGTGGTCACCGTGCAGCAGCACCTCGCCGTCGTCGGCGATACGGATCACGGAACCCGGCAGCGGCTGGCCGACCGTGCCGATCTTCTGCCGGTCCCAGGGGTTGAACGCGGTCGCCGCGCAGGACTCGGTCAGGCCGTAGCCCTCCAGGACCGTGAAGCCGATGCCGCGGAAGAAGTGGCCCAGGCGCTCGCCGAGCGGCGCGCCGCCGGAGATCGCGTACTCGCCGCGCCCGCCGAGCACCGCGCGCAGCTTGCCGTAGACCAGCCTGTCGAAGACCCGGTGCTTGATCCGCAGCCCGAGGGACGGGCCCGACGGGGTGTCCAGCGCCTTGCTGTAGGCGATCGCGGTGTCCGCCGCCTTGTCGAAGATCTTCCCCTTGCCGTCCGCCTGCGCCTTGGCGCGCGCCGCGTTGTAGACCTTCTCGAAGACCCGGGGCACGCCGAGGATCAGCGTGGGGCGGAACGCGGCCAGTTCCTCGGTGAGGTGCTTGACGTCCGGGAGGTTGCCCAGCTTGATCGGCGCCATCATCGGCGCGATCTGCACCAGCCGCCCGAAGACGTGCGCGAGCGGCAGGAACAGCAGGACCGAGCACTCACCGGTGCGGAACAGCGGGCGCAGCCGCTCGACGATGTTGCCGCACTCGGCGAAGAACGCCCGGTGGGTGAGCACACAGCCCTTGGGCCGGCCGGTCGTGCCGGACGTGTAGATGATGGTCGCCGTGTCGTCGGCCTTGGCGAGCGAACTGCGCTCCTCCACCGTCGCGTCGGTGAGGTCCCGGCCCAGCCGGCCCAGTTCCGCCACGCCCCCGGCGTCGATCTGCCAGACGTGCTTGAGCGCGGGCAGCCGCTCGCGCACCGCGTCCACGGCGGCGGCGTGGACGTCCTGCTCCACGACGCAGGCGGTGGCGCCCGAGTCGGACAGGATCCACTGCACCTGTTCCGGTGAACTCGTCTCGTACACCGGCACGGTGACCGCGCCCGCGCTCCAGATCGCGAAGTCGAGGAGTGTCCACTCGTAGCGGGTGCGGGACATCAGGCCGACCCGGTCGCCGGGCTGGACACCGGACGCGATGAGCCCCTTGGCGGCGGCGCGTACCTCGGTCAGGAACGCCTCGGCCGTCACGTCCTGCCAGCCCGTGTCGGTCCTGCGGGCGATGACGGCGACATCGGGATGCTGCGCGGCGTTTCTGCGGACGATGTCGGTCAGATTGCCGTCCGCAGGGACCTCGTACAAAGCCGGAAGGCTGAACTCGCGCAAGACTGCTGCTCCTCATAGGGCGCCGGCGCCACGACATCGTGTGCTGCGACGGTGCGGTCCAAGGCTCGGGCAGGTGCTCGGACGCCCACCAGGAGCCCTTCGGCCCGTTGGCTGAAATCCAGAGCACGACTGGACTGCCCGGACGTTACCCGCCGGTATGGCTTCTTCGACAGGGGGCCCGGCGAGTTGTTCGCTGCGTCACAGGTTGGTGTTCCTTCGCGCACAGTAGTCCACGGTTTTCCTGACGGGCCAGTAGCCGCAGGCCCGGCCGCCACTGTTCACGTATGCCGCACAGGCTTACCCTTGATCGCCATGGCCCCCACACCCGCCGGTAACCGAAGGACCCGCGTCCATGTGGTCAGCGACGTGCACGGCAACGCCCGTGACCTGGCCCGGGCCGGCGAGGGCGCCGATGCCCTGATCTGCCTCGGTGACCTCGTGCTCTTCCTCGACTACGCCGACCACTCGCGCGGGATCTTCCCCGATCTGTTCGGCGTGGAGAACGCCCACCGCATCGTCGAGCTGCGCACCGCGCGCCGCTTCGAGGAGGCGCGCGCGTTCGGGGCCCGGCTGTGGGCGGGCGTCGGCGCCGACCGGGCCACCGTCATCGAGAAGGCCGTGCGCCGCCAGTACGCCGAGCTGTTCGCCGCCTTCCCCACGCCGACGTACGCGACCTACGGCAATGTCGACATGCCGCCGCTGTGGGCGGAGTACGCAGGGCCCGGCACCACGGTCCTGGACGGGGAACGGGTGGAGATCGGCGGCCGGACCTTCGGCTTCGTCGGCGGCGGGCTGCGCACCCCGATGCGAACACCGTACGAGATCGACGACGACGCGTTCGCGGCGAAGATCGAGGCGGTCGGCGAGGTCGACGTGCTGTGCACGCACATCCCGCCCGAGGTGCCGGAACTCGTGTACGACACGGTGGCCCGCCGGTTCGAGCGGGGCAGCCGGGCGCTGCTCGACGCCATCCGCCGCACCCGGCCCCGCTACGCGCTGTTCGGCCACGTCCACCAGCCGCTCGTGCGGCGGATGCGGATCGGCGCCACCGAATGCGTCAACGTCGGGCACTTCGCCGGCTCGGGCAGGCCCTGGGCGCTCGAATGGTGAGGGGGCGCGCGGACGGGGTGAAACCGGTGGTCGCGTGCGCGGTAGCCTTCACGCTGCACACACGTGCGCACGACGACCTCTCTGTACCGGTCTGCACCGGCCCGCACCCGGAGGAGCCACGGCGATGGCGGAACACACCAGCTCAAGCATCACCATCGAGGCGGCACCCGCCGACGTCATGGAGGTGATCGCCGACTTCGCCCGCTACCCCGACTGGACCGGTGAGGTGAAGGAGGCGGAAGTCCTCAAGTCCGACGGCCGGGGCCGCGCCGAACAGGTCCGCCTCGTCATGGACGCCGGCGCGATCAAGGACGACCAGACCCTCGCCTACACCTGGACCGGCGACCGGGAGGTCTCCTGGACCCTGGTGAAGTCCCAGATGCTCCGCTCCCTCGACGGCTCCTACCTCCTCGAACCGGCCGGCCCCGGCGCCACCGAGGTGACCTACCGGCTCACCGTGGACGTCAAGATCCCGATGCTCGGCATGATCAAGCGCAAGGCGGAGAAGGTCATCATCGACCGCGCGCTCGCGGGACTGAAGAAGCGGGTAGAGTCCGGGGAGAAGTAGCGGCAGCGTGCCGGGCGGGCACGCGCGGGTAGCGTTCACCCCCATGCGCACCATCCTGATCACGGGTCCGGGCGGCTCGGGTCGTACGACCGTCGCCGCCGCCACCGCCCTGCGCGCCGCGGGCGCCGGCACCCGGACCCTCGTCCTGAGCGCCGACCGCACGGACACCCTCGGCGCCGCGCTGGGCACGCCGACCGGACCCGACCCCCGCGGTGCCGCACCCGGCCTCACCGCCTGGCGCCCCGACCCCGCCGCCCGGTTCCGCGACGACCTCACCGCGTTCCAGAGCCGCGCCGCGGGCTTCCTCGACCTGCTCGGCGCCGCCCGCCTCGACGCGGAGGAGGTCACCCCGCTCCCCGGCGCCGAGGAGCTGTCCCTCCTGCGCGCCCTGCGCGATGCCGCCTTCGCCGAACGCCACGACCTGCTCGTCGTCGACCTGCCGCCCGCCCCGCGCGCCCTCGACCTGCTCGCCCTCCCCGAGGAACTGCGCCGCTACCTGCGCCGGCTGCTGCCGCCCGAGCGCCAGGCGGCCCGCGCCCTGCGGCCCGTCCTCGGCCGCCTCGCGGGCGTCCCGATGCCCGCCGAGTGGCTGTACGAGACGGCGGCACGCTGGGACGCCGAACTCGCCGCCGTGGATGCCGTCGTGCGGGACCGCGCCACCACCGTGCGGCTCGTCGCCGAACCCGGCCCGGCCGGCGCCGACGCCGTGCACACCACCGTCCTCGGCCTCGCCCTGCGCGGGCTGCGCACCGACGGCCTGGTCGCCAACCGGGTGCTGCCCGAGACCGGTCCCGAGACCTGGCCTGCCGGGCTGCTCGCCCAGCAGCGCAAGGCCCTCGCCGACTGGCGGCAGTCGTACGACGTCCACCCCATCGCCCACCTCGGCCATGACCCGCGGGGCGCCGACGACCTCGCCGCGCTCGCCGTACCGGGCGTCGACGCCGCCCCCGACCCCGTCGAGTGGCCCGTCACCGACCGGATCGCCGAGGACGGCGTGCTCGTCTGGCACATCCCGCTGCCCGGCGCGATACGCGACGACCTCGACCTGGTCCGGCGCGGCGACGAACTCGTCGTCACCGCGGGCCCGTTCCGCCGGATCGTGCCGCTCCCGTCCGCCCTGCGCCGCTGCACCGTCGCGGGGGCCGGGCTGCGGGACGGCACCCTGCGCATCCGCTTCGCACCGGACCCGCAGCTGTGGCCCCGCGAGCGGTGAACCACCCGCGCCCGTTCGGGTAACGTCGTAAGGACGAACCGCAGTCAGGAGTCCGCCATGAGCGAAGAGCGCCCCACACCGGACGCCCTGGAACCGCAGCCGGCCGACGAGGCACGGGCGACCGACGCCGACGCCTGGGCCACCGCCTGCGCCGAAGACCTCGCCGCGGAGAAGGCCCGCCGCCGCGCCGAGTACGGCCCGCCCCCCGGCTCCGCCGCCGAGGAACTGCGCAGGTTCGTCGACGCCGTCGCCGACCGGCTGTCCGGTCTGCAGACCCCGCTCCTCGGGGCGGTCGCCGGACCCGCCGCGCAACAGGTGGTGCGGCAGGTCGTGCAGCAGGCCAAGGCGGCCGTCGAACCCGTGATAGAGCGCAACCCGGACGTCTTCGACCACCTGGCCGCGGCCGGAAACGAACTGCTCGCCGCCTACCGCTCGGCCGTCCAGTCCCAGGAACGCCGCTGGACGACTCCCGAGGACGCCCCGAAGGGCCGCGGCGACCGCGATGACCGGGGCGAGGGCACCGGTCCCGGCGAACACATCGACTTGGACTGACAGCCCCCTCGGGTACGGTTGGCCGTAGCGGGGCTCGACCGAAACTGAGGGATTCATGGGACTCACCATCGGCGTCGACATCGGCGGCACGAAGATCGCGGCCGGCGTGGTCGACGAGGAAGGCAACATCCTCTCGACCCACAAGGTGCCGACCCCGGGCACGCCCGAGGGCATCGTGGACGCCATCGCCTCGGCCGTGGAGGGCGCGCGCGCCGGGCACGAGATCGTCGGCGTGGGCATCGGCGCCGCCGGATATGTGAACCGGCAGCGCTCCACCGTCTACTTCGCGCCCAACATCGACTGGCGCCAGGAGCCGCTGAAGGAAAAGGTCGAGGCCCGCGTCGGCCTGCCGGTCGTAGTCGAGAACGACGCCAACGCGGCCGCGTGGGGCGAGTACAAGTTCGGCGCGGGCAAGGGCCACCGCAACGTCATCTGCATCACGCTCGGCACCGGCCTCGGCGGCGGCATCATCATCGGCAACAAGCTGCGCCGCGGACACTTCGGCGTGGCCGCCGAGTTCGGCCACATCCGGATGGTCCCGGACGGCCTGCTGTGCGGCTGCGGCTCCCAGGGCTGCTGGGAGCAGTACGCGTCGGGCCGCGCCCTGGTCAGATACGCCAAGCAGCGCGCCAACGCCACCCCCGAGAACGCCGAGATACTGCTCGGCCTCGGCGACGGCACCCCCGACGGCATCGAGGGCAAGCACATCTCCATGGCCGCCCGCCAGGGCGACCCGGTCGCCGTCGACTCCTACCGCGAGCTGGCCCGCTGGGCCGGCGCCGGACTCGCCGACCTGGCCTCCCTGTTCGACCCGTCCGCGTTCATCGTCGGCGGCGGCCTGTCCGACGAGGGCGAACTGGTCCTGGACCCGATCCGCAAGTCCTACCGGCGCTGGCTGGTCGGCGGCAACTGGCGGCCGGTCGCCGAGGTCATCGCCGCCCAACTGGGCAACGAGGCGGGCCTGGTCGGTGCGGCGGACCTGGCCCGGGAACCCGACCCGATCATGTGACGCCCGGGTGAGGGGCGCGGGGGACCGCACGGCGAGCCGAGGACAGCCGGCGGACCGCACGGAACCCCGCGCCCCGGGCTGGTGGGCGTCCCGGAGCGCGCCCCCGTTAGATTGATCCACATGCCGACACCGCCGCCACTGCCCACGTCCCGGACCGAACCCGACGGTTCCGCGATCATCCGGGTCCTGAGCTACAACATCCGCTCGATGCGGGACGACACCGCGGCCCTCGCCCGGGTGATCAGCGCCTGCGCCCCCGACCTGGTACTCCTCCAGGAGGCCCCCCGGTTCTTCCGCTGGCGCAAGAAGCTCGCCCGGCTCGCGGCCGCCTCGGGACAGGTGATCCTCTCCGGGGGCGGCACGGCGGCGGGACCGGCCATTCTGTGCACCCTGCGGGCGACCGTCGAACGGACCGAGGACGTGCTGCTCCCGCTCACCCCCGGACTGCACCGGCGGGGCTTCGCCACCGCGGTCGTACGGTTCGGCGGCGCCCGGCTCGGCGTGCTGAGCTGCCATCTGAGCCTGCGGTCGGACGAACGGTACGAGCAGGGCGGGATGCTGCTGGACCGGCTGGCCGGGATGGGCGTGGAACACGCGGTCGCGGGCGGCGACCTCAACGAGCGGCCCGACGGCCGTACCTTCCGGAGGCTGGCCGAGGGGCTGCGGGACTGCCGGGTCGCGGCGCCCTGGGGCGGTGAGTACACCTCGACGCCGCTCGATCCGCACCAGCGGATCGATGCGATCTTCGCGACCAAGGGGGTTGAGGTGCTGGGCTGCGGGGTGCCGCTGGGGTTGCCCGGGGTGACAGAGGGGGATCTCCGGGCGGCTACGGATCACCTGCCGGTGCTTGGCGCGCTGCGAGTTCCGGCTGCCGTGTAGGTCTGGGTGGGCTGGGGCTGTCGGTCGAGTGCGGGTTCGTTGTGGCCGGTCGCGCAGTTCCCCGCGCCCCTGGTGTGGCAGGGGTTGGTGGTTGGGTGCGGCGTCGTTGTGGCTGGTTGCGCAGTTCCCCGCGCCCCTTTCGGGGCGTGGGGGCTGGGGTCAGACCACTGCGCCGCGGCCCGGGTCGTCGGGTTCGTCGTCGTCTGTGCGCATGCGGGTCACCAGGGTGATGAAGCCGCCCAGGAAGCCGCCGATGCCCAGTGTCGCCAGCCACCACGTCATGTCCCAGCCGAGCAGCACCGCCAGCAGGAGCAGGAGGGGGCCGCCGACCACGCCGAGCCAGGCGAACTTGGCGGTCGTGTCGGCGGCGGGCAGCGGGGGCGGCTCGGGCGGCACGAAGTGGCCCTCGTCGTCCTCGTCGAAGTCGTCGTCGGACGCCTCCGACGGCGTGTAGTCACGCGGGCCGACACCGGGCGCGAAGGACACGGAGCTGCCGAGCGGCTTGGCGGGCCCCTTCGCACCGGCACCCTCGCCGCTGTCCTTGCCGGCGTCGCCCTTGTCGGCGGTACCGTCGTCGCCGTCGTTCGTGTCCGCTTCGAGCAGCGCCAGGTCCTCGACCGACTTGAACGGCTTGGCGCCCGGCGGGTCCGGCGGCTCCTCGCCGTACCCGGCGACGATGGCCGCCCAGGCGGCGTCCTCGTCGAAGGGCACGCCCTTCTCGTCCGGCTCGCGGTCCTCGCGGTCGGACTCGTGCTCAGCCAACTGCGGCCGTCCCTTCCTTGCCGACACTGGATGCGAGCCGGCCGATGAAGGCAAGGCTCTCCTCGAAGATCCGGTCCGCGTCATGGTCCAACGTCGCGACGTGGTAACTCTGTTCCAGCACGACCTCCGTCACGTCCGTCGAGGACACCCGGCTCAGCACCCGGACCGGGTCGGCGGGCGAGACCACATGGTCCCGCCGACTGCGCAGGAGCAGCAGCGGCTGGGTGACCTGCGGCAGCTCACCGTCGACCAGACGCAGGAAGGTGCGCAGGGAGTTCGCCGCGTGCAGCGGCACCCGGTCGTACCCCCCTTCCGTGACGCCCGGCTTCGCGATGTCGTCGGTGATTCCCCGCACCGAGCGCACCAGGTGCCGGGCCACCGGAAGGGCGTGCGTCGCCGGGCCGCGCATCCTGTTCACCGGGTTGACGGCCACGACGCCCGCCACCCCGTCCCCGTGCCGGGCCGCGAGCCGCAGGGCGAGCGCCCCGCCCATCGACAGGCCCGCCACGCACACCAGCCGGCAGTGCGAGCGCAGCAGCCGCAGCTCGCGGTCCACCTCCGCGTACCAGTCCTGCCAGGTGGTGAGCTGCATGTCCTGCCAGCGCGTGCCGTGTCCGGGCAGCAGGGGCAGCGAGACGGTCAGGCCGTGCGCGGCGTGGTGCGCCGCCCAGGGGCGCAGCGACTGGGGCGAGCCGGTGAAGCCGTGGCAGAGGAGGACACCCACCTCCCCGCCCTCGTGGCGGTACGGCTCGGCTCCGGGCAGAACCGGCACGTGTGTCTCCTGTTCCTGAGAGGGACGTGAACGACTTCGGGTTCTGCTTCACCGTACGCGACCGCACTGACACCGACCAGGGCCGTCGGGTCCATTGGCGGTCCCGCGGGTTAAGGTCTGAACGACGGACACGGGAGGCACGCGGTTGTTGTACGGGACGATGAAGGTCGCCATCGGGGGGCCGCTGAAGGTCGCCTTCAGACCCTGGGTGGAGGGCCTGGAGAACATTCCGGCCGTGGGCCCCGCCATACTGGCGAGCAATCACCTGTCCTTCTCGGACTCGTTCTTCCTGCCCGCGGTCCTCGACCGCAAGGTCACCTTCATCGCCAAGGCCGAGTACTTCACCACCCCCGGGGTCAAGGGCCGGTTGACGGCCGCGTTCTTCAAGGGCCTGGGGCAACTCCCCGTGGACCGCTCTGGCGGGCGCGGCGCGGGCGAGGCGGCGGTCAGGAGCGGCCTTGAGGTGCTGGAGCGCGGCGAGCTGTTCGGGATCTACCCGGAGGGCACGCGTTCGCCCGACGGCCGCCTGTACCGGGGCAAGCCCGGCGGCCTGGCCCGGGTGGCGCTCGCCTCCGGCGCGCCGGTCATCCCGGTCGCGATGATCGACACGGAGAAGATCCAGCCGCCCGGGAAGGCCGTCCCGAAGCTGATGCGGCCGGGCATCCGCATCGGCAGGCCCCTGGACTTCGGCCGCTACCAGGGCCTGGAGCACGACCGCTTCGTGCTGCGCGCGCTGACCGACGAGGTCATGTACGAGATCATGAAGCTGTCCGGCCAGGAGTACGTCGACATCTACGCGACGGCCGCCAAGCGGCAGATCGCGGAGGCCGCGAAGGCGGCCAAGCAGGACCAGCGCGACCAGAAGAACCAGAAGAACGAGAAGGACCAGAAGAACGAGAAGGACCAGCAGGACCAGCGGGACCAGCAGGAAACGGCGTAGGGGCGCCGGACGCAGGCCCCGGCGGGACGGCCGGGCCGGGGGGTGGGGGAGATGCCCGGACGCGAACGGGTCATGAGGATGTCGGTCGAGCAGCCGCTGTGGCGCGCGCTCGCCGCCTACCGCGTCCTGACGATGCTGTACGCCATCGGTCTGTTCGCCACCGCCTACGACCGGTTCACGCGGCCCTGGCTCGCCCTCGCCTACTACGGCGTCCTGTCCGTGTGGACCCTCGCCACCCTGCCCAGGGTGCGCAACGCGGCGAGCTGCACCAGGCGGTTCCTCGCCGCCGACCTGACGATCGCGCTCGTCGGCATCCTCCTCACGCCGGTCGCCGACGCCCACGAGCGGGTCGCCGACGGCGGTCCCACGCTGCCCTCGATATGGACCGCGGGCTCGGTGCTGGCCTTCGCCGTCAAGGGCGGCTGGCGCTGGGCGGGGTTCGCCTCCACGGCCGTCGCCGCCGCCAACCTGGTCGAGCGGGGCAGCCCGGCCCGCGACACCGTGCACAACGTGATCCTCGTGTGGGTCGCCTCCATCGCCATCGGCTACGTCGTCGAGGTCGCCCGCGCCTCCGAGCGCACCCTCGCCCGCGCCTTGGAGATCGAGGCCGCGACCAGGGAACGGGAGCGGCTGGCCCGGGACATCCACGACAGCGTGCTCCAGGTGCTGGCGATGGTGCAGCGGCGCGGCGCGGTCATCGGCGGGGAGGCGGCCGAGCTGGGCCGGCTGGCCGGCGAGCAGGAGGTGGCGCTGCGCACGCTGGTCTCCGGGGGGCTGGTGCCGCTCGCGCGGACCTCGCAGGACACCGCCGGGGGCACGGTCGTAGCGGCCGTGACGGAGCCGGACGACCCTGCCGGCCCCGTCGACCTGCGTGCGCTGCTCGCCCCGTACGCCGGCGCCCGGGTCAGCCTGGCCGAGCCCGGCGCGCCGGTGCCGCTGCCGCCGGCCGCCGCGCGGGAGCTGGCCGCGGCCGTCGGCGCCGCCCTGGACAACGTCCGCCGGCACGCCGGTGAGGGCGCCCGGGCCTGGATCCTGGTCGAGGACGAGCCCGGCGAGATCGTCGTGACCGTACGGGACGACGGTCCGGGCATCCCCGAGGGGCGGCTCGCCCAGGCCGAGGGCGAGGGGCGGCTCGGGGTGGCCCTGTCGATCCGCGGCCGGCTGCGTGACCTGGGCGGCAGCGCCGAGCTGATCTCGGTGCCCGGGCAGGGCACGGAGGTCGAACTGAAGGTTCCGAAGGACGCCGCGCAGGCGTGGGGGAAGGCGGAGAAGCGATGAGCGAGCAGCAGGACCCGATCAAGGTCATGGTGGTCGACGATCACCCCATGTGGCGCGACGCGGTCGCCCGGGACCTGTCCGAGTCCGGCTTCGAGGTGGTCGCCACCGCCGGGGACGGCGAGCAGGCGGTGCGGCGCGCCCTGGCGACCGGTCCGGACGTGCTGGTCCTTGACCTCAACCTGCCGGCGAAACCGGGGGTCCAGGTGTGCAAGGAACTGGTCGGCGCCGATCCGCGGCTGCGCGTCCTGGTGCTGTCGGCGAGCGGTGAGCACGCGGACGTCCTGGAGGCCGTGAAGTCCGGCGCGACCGGCTATCTGCTCAAGTCGGCGTCCACGGAGGAACTGCTGGACGCGGTGCGCAGGACCGCGGTCGGCGACCCGGTGTTCACGCCCGGCCTCGCCGGACTGGTCCTCGGCGAGTACCGCAGGCTGGCCGCCGAGCCGGGGCCGGCCCCGGACGCCGACGAGCCGAAGGCGCCACGGCTGACCGACCGCGAGACGGAGGTGCTGCGTCTGGTCGCCAAGGGCCTGAGCTACAAGCAGATCGCCGAACGCCTCGTCATCTCCCACCGCACCGTCCAGAACCATGTGCAGAACACCCTCGGCAAGCTCCAGTTGCACAACCGGGTCGAGCTGGTGCGGTACGCGATCGAGCGCGGCCTCGACGACGCGTGAGGGACATGTCCCGATGTCCACTCTTTCGAGTGGATCTGTACGGGTCCGGAATGATCAACTGGGCCTCAATTCGGTGGAATTGACCTTCCCACCCATCACGGAGTGACCTGGATCACTATTAGCGTCTTCCTTCACCAGGCAACCGCGGCGAAGGGACATTTCCATGCGGGTCGGAGTACTGACCGGAGGCGGCGACTGCCCCGGGCTCAACGCCGTCATCCGGGGCATCGTCCGCAAGGGCGTGCAGGAGTACGGCTATGACTTCGTCGGCTTCCGGGACGGCTGGCGGGGCCCCCTCGAAGGAGACACCGTCCGCCTCGACATCCCCGCGGTGCGCGGCATCCTGCCCCGCGGCGGCACCATCCTCGGCTCCTCACGCACCAATCCGCTCAAGGTCGAGGGCGGCATCCGCCGCATCAAGGACAACCTCGCCAAGCAGGAGGTCGAGGCACTGATCGCGATCGGCGGCGAGGACACGCTGGGCGTGGCCGCGCGGCTGTCCGACGAGTACGGCCTGCCGTGCGTCGGCGTCCCCAAGACCATCGACAACGACCTCTCCGCCACCGACTACACCTTCGGCTTCGACACCGCCGTCGGCATCGCCACCGAGGCGATCGACCGGCTGCACACCACCGCCGAGTCGCACATGCGCGTCCTGGTCGTCGAGGTGATGGGCCGTCACGCCGGCTGGATCGCCCTGCACTCCGGGCTCGCCGGCGGCGCCAACGTCATCCTCATCCCCGAGCAGCGTTTCGACGTCGACCAGGTGTGCGGCTGGGTGACGTCCCGTTTCCGTGCCTCGTACGCCCCGATCGTGGTCGTCGCCGAGGGCGCCATGCCCAAGGACGGCGAGATGGTGCTCAAGGACGAATCGCTGGACTCCTTCGGGCATGTGCGGCTCTCCGGCGTCGGCGAATGGCTGGCCAAGGAGATCGAGAAGCGGACCGGCAAGGAGGCCCGCACCACGGTCCTCGGGCATGTGCAGCGCGGTGGCACGCCGAGCGCGTTCGACCGCTGGCTGGCCACCCGCTTCGGCCTGCACGCCATCGACGCCGTCCGCGACGGCGACTTCGGCCGGATGGTCGCCCTGCGCGGCACCGACATCGTCCGCGTCCCGATCTCCGAGGCCACGGCCAAACTCAAGACGGTGGACCCGTCCCTGTACAAGGAAGTGGGCGTCTTCTTCGGCTGACCCCCACCACCCCACCCCGCGCCCCGCCAGGGGCGCGGGGAACTGCGCGATCAACCCCCACGCACTCGCGCTCGAAACGCAACGAGAGCGACCGCCCCCCAGGGGCGCGGGGAACTGCGCGATCAGCCCCCACGCACTCGCACCCGAAAGACCACGAGAGGTCCCCCAAAAAAAACCTAGCGCCTACGGTCCGCACCCGAAACGCCACCAGAACCCCCCGAACTCCCCAACCCCCCGCCATCAAAGCAACCGTTCCGCAACTGGGCCGTCAGCTCCCCTACGATCGCCGCCCCGTTCAGCGTCAGGACCGACTCGGGATGGAACTGGACCCCCGCGAACCCGGGCCCCCGCACGGCGTGCACGTCACCGTCGGCCGCCCGGCTCACCTCGACGCCGTGCGCGCCCAGCTCCCGGTAGGCGTCCTCGTCGCAGCGCGCCACGAAGCTGTTGTAGAAGCCGACGGTCTCCCGGCGCCCGAACAGATCGATCGCGACCTGCGCCCCCTGGCGCGGCACCGCCTTGCGGACGATCTCAAGCCCCAGCTCGGCCGCGATCAGCTCATGCCCGAGGCACACCCCGAGCACCCCGTGCCGGTGCGTGCCGATCACCTCGGCGGTCAGCCCGCGCAGCGCCCGCATCTTGGGGTCGGTCAGGTCCGAGGGGTCGCCGGGCCCGGGCCCCAGCACCACCGGCCCCGCATGCCCGAGCACGGCCGCCCGCAACCCCGGCTCGTCGAACCGCCGTACGGTCACGTCGAGACCGCCGGCGCGCAGCACGTGCGCCAGCATCGCGGTGAAGGTGTCCTCGCCGTCCACCACCAGGGCATGGCCGCTGCGGGCCGCCGGGTGCTCCTGCATCCGCAGCCAGAACGGCGCGAGCGAGGCCCGGCGCCCGTCCAGCGCCGCCCGTACGCGCGGGTCGTCGGCCAGCCGGGGCAGCGCCGCCTCCGCGCGCGGCCGGGCCGGACGCACGCCGAGGGCCGCCAGCACGCCCGCCGCCTTGGCGTGCGTCTCGGCCACCTCCCCGGCCGGGTCGGAGCCCCGTACCAGCGTCGCGCCGACCGGGACCCGCAGCCGGCCGGCCGCGTCGATGTCGGCGGTGCGGATGAGGATGGGCGAGTCCAGGGTCTGCGCGCCCCCGGAGTCCCGGCCGAGCAGGGCCAGCGCGGCGCCGTAGTACCCGCGCCCGCCGGCCTCGTGCCGTTCGATCACCCGGCAGGCGTTCTGCACGGGGGACCCGGTGACGGTGGCCGCGAACATGGTCTCCCGCAGTACGTCCCGCACGTCGAGGGACGACTTCCCGCGCAGTTCGTACTCGGTGTGGGCGAGGTGCGCCATCTCCTTGAGCCGGGGGCCGACGACCACCCCGCCCATGTCGCCGACGGTGCACATCATCTTCAGTTCCTCGTCGACGACCATCGACAGTTCCTCGATCTCCTTGCCGTCGGCGAGGAAGCCGAGCAGATGCTCAGGGGTCGGACCGCCCTCCGGGTAGCGGTAGGTGCCGCTGATCGGGTTCATCACGACCGTGCCGCCGGACATCCGCACATGCACCTCGGGGCTGGCGCCGACCAGGGTCCGCCCGCCGGCCGCCCGCCCCGGCTCCTCCGAGGCAGGCCGTTGGGACCCTTGCCGATCGCCGGTGTGCACGAGGAACGTCCAGTACGCGCCCCGTTCGCCCTCCAACAGCCGCCGGAACAGGGCGAGGGCGTCGGCCCGTGCGAAGTCCCGGATCTCGCCCTCGTAGGTCCGCCGGATGACGAAGTTGGCTCCCTCGCCCGCCCCGATCTCCTCGCGCAGCACCCGGCCGACGATCCCGGCGTACTCCTCGTCGCCGACGTCGAAGCCCCCGCCGGTGACGTGCACGGCGTGGCCGGGCAGATGCTCCAGCGCCTCGGCGAGCGGGAACGCGTGGGTCTCCTCGGGGGTGAGCACGAGCAGCGGCGTCCCGTCGTCGCGGACGTCGAAGCCGCGCTCCCGGATCTGCCGGAAGGGCACGAGGGCCAGCCCCTCGTCGGGCAGGTCGGCGAGCCGGTCGCAGGCGCGCACCGGCCCGACGAGCAGTTCCACGGTGTCCTCGTCGCGGCCGGGCGTGCGGCGGCGCAGCAGCGCGAAGGGGCGGTGGTCGTGCAGCAGATCCAGCAGGTCCATGGGTGCGTCGTCCTTCTCGGTGATCTCGATGGAGGTCGATGGAGGTCGATGGAGACGGACGGCCCCGGGAAACGCCGAAGGCCGCCCCTCGGGCGGCCTTCGCGAAGTCGTGCGTACGCGCAGTCAGTGGGCCGCCGAAGGAGCGGTCCACCACCAGGTGCGGGTCGAATGCGCGAACATGCCGGGAACCCTACCGCACTGCCTCGTCGTCCACGGGCCAGTCGGTCCGTCTCACCAGTCGAGCCGGAGGAAAACATGGCGACACGACCCCGTAATGTTTACGAGGTGACCGTGAACGCTAAGACCAGCGCGAGCGCTGGCAACACCTGGCGAAACCTGCCCGCGGCGCAGCAGCCCGAGTACCCCGACGCCGAGGCTCTGCGCGCAGTGATCGCGGAGCTGGAGTCGTATCCGCCGCTCGTCTTCGCGGGCGAGTGCGACCAGCTGCGCGCCCGGATGGCGGCCGTCGCCCGGGGTGAGGCGTTCCTGCTCCAGGGCGGCGACTGCGCGGAGGCATTCGACGCGGTCTCCGCCGATCACATCCGCAACAAGCTGAAGACGCTGCTGCAGATGGGCGCCGTACTGACGTACGCGGCGTCGGTGCCGGTGGTGAAGGTGGGCCGGATCGCGGGCCAGTACTCCAAGCCGCGTTCCAAGCCGACCGAGACGCGTGACGGGATCACGCTGCCGGTGTACCGGGGTGATTCGGTCAACGGTTTCGACTTCACCGAGGCCAGCCGGATCCCGGACCCGGAGCGGCTGAAGCGGATGTACCACGCCTCCGCGTCGACGCTGAACCTGGTGCGCGCGTTCACCACCGGCGGATACGCGGATCTGCGGCAGGTGCATGCCTGGAACCAGGACTTCGTGAAGTCGTCCCCGTCGGGGCAGCGCTACGAGCAGCTGGCCCGGGAGATCGACAACGCGCTGAACTTCATGCGGGCGTGCGGTGCGGATCCGGAGGAGTTCAAGACGGTCGAGTTCTTCTCCTCGCACGAGGCGCTGCTCCTGGACTACGAGTCGGCGCTGACCCGGGTGGACTCCCGCACGGGGCGGCTGTACGACGTGTCGGCGCACATGGTGTGGATCGGCGAGCGCACCCGGCAGATGGATCATGCGCATGTCGAGTTCGCCTCGCGGATCAGCAACCCGCTGGGGATCAAGCTGGGCCCGAACACGACGGCGGAGGAGGCGCTGCGCTACATCGACCGGCTGGACCCGGAGCGGGAGCCGGGCCGGCTGACGTTCATCGTGCGGATGGGCGCGGACAAGATCCGTGACCGGCTGCCGGAGCTGGTGGAGAAGGTCACGTCGTCGGGCGCGGTGGTGGCATGGGTGACCGACCCGATGCACGGCAACACGTTCGAGGCGGCCTCGGGGCACAAGACGCGTCGTTTCGACGACGTGCTGGACGAGGTGAAGGGCTTCTTCGAGGTCCACAAGTCGCTGGGGACGCATCCCGGCGGCATCCACGTGGAGCTGACCGGTGACGACGTCACCGAGTGCGTGGGCGGCGGCGACGAGATCTTCGTCGACGATCTGCACCAGCGCTACGAGACGGCCTGCGACCCCCGTCTGAACCGCAGCCAGTCCCTCGACCTGGCCTTCCTCGTCGCCGAGATGTACCGGGACCAGTGACGCACGGGCACGTCCCCGGGATGTGAGGTGGGGCGCGGATCACATGCGATCCGCGCCCCTCCTGCTTTTCCGGGCCCCGCGCCATGGGTAAGGTTAGGGTTGCCTCACCGAATCAGCGGGATGGCGCACATGACCGATCCCGGTGAGAGGTGAACCGCGTGTACGTCTGCAGTTGCTTCGGCATCACGGAGCAGCAGGTGAAGGAGCACGCGGGGGACGGCGTCCGCACCCCCCGCCAGATCGCCTCCGCCTGCAAGGCGGGCACCGACTGCGGATCGTGCGTGCGCCGGATCCAGGCGCTGCTGGGGCGCGGCGCGTGCCCGCGGCGTGAACCGGCCGAGCGGGGCGTGCCCGCACCGGCCCGCGTCGAAGCGGCGTAGGCGCTCCGCTGTGTCGCCCCTTGGGGGCGCTTCGCTCAGCTCTTCGGCTGTGTGATGATCTGCGAGATGTAGAGCGCGTCGCCGAGCTTGTCCACCAGTTCCAGCTGGGTGTCCAGGTAGTCGATGTGGTGCTCCTCGTCCGCCAGGATCGACTCGAAGATGTTCGCGGACGTGATGTCACCCTTGTCGCGCATCACCTTGATCCCGCGCCTGAGCCGGTCGATCGCCTCCACCTCGATCTGCCGGTCCGCCTCGAACATCTCCCTGACGGTCTGCCCCACCCGCACATGGAACAGCCGCTGGTAGTTCGGCAGCCCCTCAAGGAACAGGATCCGGTCGGTCAGCACCTCGGCGTGCCGCATCTCGTCGAACGACTCGCGCCGCGTGTACTCGGCGAGCTTGTACCAGCCGAAGTTCTCCTGCATCTTCGCGTGCAGGAAGTACTGGTTGATCGCGGTGAGCTCGCCGGTGAGCTGCTCGTTGAGGAACTCGATGACCTCGGGGTCGCCCTGCATCGCAGAGGCTCCTTCCGGACGGGGGATGGCGGGAGGTTGCGGCGGCATGATTGCACCGGTTGGGAAGATCGTCCAGTAAGTGTGTACTTAGCCGTTAAGCTCATGCATCGTCTTTTTTGTCCCCTTGGGGATCACTGGTCGGGTGCACCGCTCCTGGTCTGTCAGGATGGAGACATGGGTCATCCGGTGGAGCGCGGGTCTGGAGTGTCGGGAGAAGGTGTACGGTCCGAGCTTCCGCCGGGGCAGCGGCTGCAGCGCGGCTGGCCGGTCACGCACTACGGGCCGGTGCCCAAGTTCCGGCCCGAGCGCTGGGAGTTCAGGGTCTTCGGCGCCACCGCCGACGGCGACAAGCACTGCTGGAACCACGACGAGTTCACGGCCCTGCCGTACACCACCGTGGTGGCCGATCTGCACTGCGTGACCAAGTTCAGCATGCTCGGGGCCGAGTGGGGCGGCGTCCCGGCGAGCACGATCCTGGAGATCGCCCCGCCCGCGCCGAATGTCACCCATGTGATGGTCTGGGCGGAATACGGCTTCAGCTCGAACCTCCGCCTGTACGACTTCGCCGCCGAGCGCGCCATCTTCGCCACGCACAAGGACGGTGAACTGCTCACCGCCGAGCACGGCTTCCCGGTCCGGCTCGTGGTCCCCCATCTGTATGCCTGGAAGGGCCCCAAGTGGGTCCGCGGGGTCGAGTACATGACCGCCGACCGCCGCGGCTTCTGGGAGGAACGCGGCTACCACAACATCGGCGACCCCTGGCAGGAGCAGCGCTACTCCTACCAGGAGCGGCCCGGAGACGGCCCGGAACTCTGACCTGCGCCTCAGTGGTGGTACTGGTGCACCACCGCGTGCCCCTTGCCCCGCCCGATCGTCCACTTGTTGACCGGGGTCGTGATCACGAAGGCCGCGGCGAGCGAGATCGCCAGCGAGGACCAGAACAGCGGGTCGCCGAGATGCGCGTCCATCGCGTCCGGCCATAGCGCGATCACGCCGTTGTCGATCAGCTCCATCACGGCGATCGACAGGGTGTCCGCGGCCAGCGCCACCCGTACGGCGGTGCGCAGGCCGACACCGGCCGCCAGCACCCCGCGCAGGGTCAGCGAGTAGCCGAAGAAGAACGCCAGCACGATCGCCAGGACCATGGTCGGCAGATTGCCCCAGCCGAGCGCGGTGCCGATCACCATGCCCAGCACCTCGCCGATGGCGCACCCGGTGAGGCAGTGCAGGGTGGCCTGGACGGCCATCGGCCAGCCGGCCGCGGGCGCCTCGCCGTGCCGGTGGCCGTGGTCGCCGTGGTGGTGGGTGTGAACGTGTGCCTCGTGGCCCATGGGTGCCCCCGGTGTCGAGTGACGGTTCCTCGTACGACGAGAAGGAACCCGTATACCCCACGGGGGTATTCCCGTCAGATGCTCAGCCGGGAGACCGCAGCCCCTTCAGGCGTGCCACGTCCGCCGCGTGCCCCTCCCTGCCGCCGGGCGTCTCGATCACCAGCGGCACGCCGGCCGTCGCCGGATGCGTCATCAGCGCCCGGAACGGGTCCTCGCCGATGTGCCCGGCGCCGATGTTCTCGTGCCGGTCCTTGTGGGCGCCCACCACGTCCTTGGAGTCATTGGCGTGGATCAGCTTCAGCCGGCCCTCGCCCACCGTGTCCACCAGCAGATCCAGGGTCTGGTGCATGCCGCTCGGGCCGGTCAGATCGTGCCCGGCGGCGAAGACATGGCAGGTGTCCAGGCACACGCCCAGTTTCGGGTGGGCGTCCAGCGCCTCGAAGTACGGCCCGAAGTCCCAGGTGCGCGAGCACAGCGAGGCGCCCTGCCCGGCGGTCGACTCCAGCAGCAGGAACGGGTCGTCGTCATGGGTCAGCTCGTCCAGCAGCGGCAGCAGACGCGTACGCACCTGCTTCAGCGCGATCTCCCGGGGCCGCCCGCCGGTCGCGCTGCCCGTGTGCACGACCACGCCCAGCGCGCCGATCTCCCGTCCCCGGCGCAACGAGTGCCGCAGCGACTCCACCGACCTCTGCACGGTCGCCTCGGTGTGCGAGCCGAAGTTGATCAGGTACGGGGCGTGCACATACGCCGGGATCGAGTCCTCCGCGCAGGCCGCGCGGAACTCCTCGTCCTGCCGTGGGTTCCCGGCCGGGGTGGCCCAGCCGCGCGGATTGGCGACGAAGACCTGCACGGTCTCCGCCTTCAGCGCGCGGGCGTACGCCAGGCCCACGGAGTGCAGCCCGCCGGCCACGGGGACATGACCGCCGATCGGATTACGGGAGGGACCGGGCGGCACGACGGACCCGGACTGCTGACTCATCACCCGTTCACCCTGCCACGCCAACCACCCCCCACGAAAAACACCCCCACGCCCCTTGGGGCGGAGGCGGTCACGCGGGGCAGTACGGCGACCGGCCCCGGGGCTGGGATCGGGCCGGTGCGGGACAGGCGCGGTCCGGCGGGCGCGCAGCGGTCGGCGCTGGGCAGCGATGTCCGAGGGGCGATCGTGCGTCGGGCGGGGCGGCCCGGCTCCGCGGCCCCCGGGTCAGGGCGGGTGCGAGGGGACCGCGACATCGGGCGCGGGCCCCATGCTGCCGAACGGCGACGCCGACGGGCCCCGAACCCGGCCGTGGGAGCCCGGCGGACGCGGGGGCAGGCCCGATCGCCGTACGGCAGCGGCAGGCAGTCCGCTCGGAGGTCAGCGGATGGTGATCGTTATCGTCGAGCCCTTCGGGGCCGTCTCGCCCGCGTCGACCGACTGCTTCTTCACCGTGTCGCCGAACAGGCCCAGCAGCCCGCGGTCCTCCGAGACCTTGAAGCCGGAGCCCTCCAGCAGCTTCCTCGCGTCACCGACGCTGGCCCCGACCACGTCCGGCACCTCGACCATCTCCGGTCCCTTGGACAGCGTCAGCCGTACCGTGTCGCCCTCGGCCGCCTCGCTGTCGCCGGCCGGGGTCTGCCGGGCGACCTCGCCCTTGTCGAACTCGGAGTTCACCTGCTCCGCGGAGACCTCCACCTTGAGCCCGGCGTCCTCCAGCTCCGCCCGCGCCCTGTCCAGGTCCTCACCGGTGACGTCCGGCACGTCGATCGGGCTGCCCTTGCTGACGGTGAGCATGATCGCCGACCCCGCGTGCCGCTCGGTGCCGGCCGCCGGATCGGTCCCGATCACCGCGTCCTTCGGCACGCTGTCGCTGAACGCGCGCGTGACCATGCCGGGCTCCAGCCCGCCCTTCTTGAGCAGCGCCTTCGCGTCGGCCAGCCCGCGGCCCGCCAGATCGGGCACCTTCACGGTCTCCGGGCCGTCGGAGACGGTCAGCGTCACCGAGTCGTTGTTGCGGATACGGGCACCGGCCTTCGGGTCGGTGCTGATGACCGTGCCGCGCCGCACCGTGTCGCTGTAGGCGTGCTCGACCCGCTTGACGTCGAGCCCGGCCTCCTTGAGCCGTTCCCGCGCCTGCGCCTCGGTCTTCGACAGCAGCGGCGGCACCTTCGTGAACTGCCCGGAGTTGATGTACCAGACGCCGGCCCCGACACCGAAGACCACCAGCACGGCGACGACCAGCGTGACCAGTCCCCGCCCGGGCCGTACGGACCGCCGCCGGGGCGGCACGGCCGGGGACTCGAACCGGGCCGTCCGGTTGTCGCCCGCACCGCGACCGTCGTCCTCGTTGACGGGGTTGACGGGCAGCAGCCGGGGCACCGTCAGCGAACGCGGAATCACGCTCGTACGGTCCTCGGCGATGTCGTGGTCCGCGGCGAGCGCCTGGGGCGGCACCGCGTCCAGCTGCTCGTCGCTGAGCGCCGCGCGGCACTCCCGCACCTGGGCCAGCAGCGCCACGGCGTCATGCGGCCGGACCGCCGCCGTGCGGGCGGTGGCCGAGGCGACCAGCTCGTCCAGCTCGTACGGCAGTCCCGGCACGGCGGCCGAGGGCGGCGGCACGTTCTCGTGGAGGTGCTTGTAGAGCACCACCGCGGGGGAGTCACCGTCATGCGGCTTCCCCCCGGTCAGCATCTCGTGCAGGACCACACCGCACGCGTACACGTCGACACGGGGGTCCGCGGTCCCGTTCTCGATCTGCTCGGGCGCGAGATACGCCACGGTCCCCAGCACGGCTCCCGTCGTACTGGTCACCGTGTCCACCGACCGCACCAGCCCGAAGTCCGCGACCTTGACCCGCCCGTCGTCGCCTATGAGCACGTTCTCGGGCTTCATGTCCCGGTGCACGAACCCGGCGCGGTGCGCGGCGCCGAGCGCGGCCAGCACCGGCTCCAGGATGTCCAGCGCGGCCCGTGGCTGGAGCGCGCCCCGCTCCCGCAGCACGTCGCGCAGGGTGCAGCCGGCGACGTACTCCATGGCCAGGTAGACATACGACCCGTCCGTGCCCTGGTCGAACACCTGCACGACGTTGGGGTGGGCGAGCCGGGCCACCGACTTCGCCTCCCGGATGAACCGCTCCACGAACGACCCGTCGGCCGCCAGCGCCGGATGCATCACCTTGAGGGCGAGGATGCGGTCGAGGCGGGTGTCCAGGGCCCGGTAGACCGTGGCCATCCCGCCGACCGCGATCCGCGCCTCGACGCGATAACGGCCGTCGAGCACCTGCCCGACGAGAGGGTCCTGAAGGGTCGTATCCACGCTGGTGAGTTTACGATCCGAGACCGACAGCGCCCCTGGTTCCACCGTCACAACAGCACGACTACAGCCAACCTGTGACGCACCCCACCCGCCGCCGACGCTCAGCCCCTCAACCGGAGCCACCCCTCGGCCGCCCCCTTCACCCACCCACCCGCACCCGCCGACGACGCTCCGCCCCCACCCAAGACGCCAGCCACTCGGCCGAATCCCCCACCCACCCGCACCCGCCGCCGACGCCCAGCCCCCGCCCAAGACGCCAGCCACTCGGCCGAATGCCCTGCCCACCCACCCGCACCCGCCGACGTCGCTCAGCCCCCTCAAAGGGAGCCACCACCCCTCGGCCGCCCCCTTCACCCACCCACCCACCCGCACCCGCCGACGTCGCCCCGCCCCCGCCCAAGACGTCCACCGCTCGGCCGACAGCAAACGGGTGGTGCGCGGGTGGGAGAACACCCCGCCCGCACCCCCACCCACCCGCACCCGCCAACGCTCCCGCACCCCCAACAAGCACCGGCGCCCGGCCACAACCACCCCGCTCAGAACGCAGGCCGCTCCGGATCGAGCACGGCCAAGCCCTCCGCAGGAGACGACGCCGCGGCGAAATGCCGCCGCGGAATCCGCCCCGCCAGCCGCGCCAGCCGCCCCGCGTCCACCGCGTGCCGCATGGCGGCAGCCATCCGCTCCGGTTGCTGCGCCCGGGTGACGGCCGACGCCAGCATCACCCCCGCGCACCCGAGTTCCATCGCCAGCGCCACATCGGACGCCGTACCGGCTCCCGCGTCCAGAATCACCGGCACACGCGCGTGCTCCACGATCAGCTGGAAGTTGTGCGGGTTGCGGATCCCGAGCCCCGAACCGATCGGCGAGCCGAGCGGCATCACCGCCGCGCACCCCACGTCCTCCAGCTTCCGCGCCAGCACGGGGTCGTCGTTCGTGTACGGCAGCACCGTGAACCCGTCGTCGACCAGGGTCTCCGCCGCGTCCAGCAACTCGATCGGATCCGGCAGCAGCGTCCGCTCGTCGGCGATCACCTCCAGCTTCACCAGATCGGTGCCGAGCGCTTCCCGGGCCAGCCGCGCGGTCAGCACCGCCTCGCCCGCGGTGAAGCAGCCCGCGGTGTTCGGCAGCACCCGGACGCCGAGCCGTTGCAGCACCGACAGCACGGAGCCGTGTACATCGGGGTCGACCCGCCGCATCGCCACGGTCGTCAGCTCCGTGCCGGAGGCGACCAGCGCACGCTCCAGCACATCGAGGCTGGGCGCACCGCCCGTACCCATGATCAGCCGGGACGTGAACGACGTACCGCCGAGGACGAAGGGATCGTCGGCCATGGCTCAGCCTCCTTGGACGGCGGTGAGGACTTCGACGCGGTCGCCCTCGCTGAGGGCGGTGGACGGCCACTGGGCGCGCGGCACGACGGTTTCGTTGAGGGCCGCGGCCACCCCGCCGGGCGCGCTGGTGAGGGTTCGGACGACGGTGTCGAGGGCCGTGCCGGGCGCGATCTCCCGGCGCTCCCCGTTGACAGAGATGATCATGCGGGCTGCTCCGTGCGGGCGGCGGCGCCGAAGCGCGCGGGCGTGAACGGACGGGCCTCCTCGGGGAGGTCCCCGGTGGCCAGGGCGTGCGCCATGACGTCCCCGGTGACCGGGGTGAGCAGCACGCCGTTGCGATAGTGCCCGGTGGCCGTGAACAGCCCGTCGAGCGCGGTCGGGCCGAGCAGCGGCGCGTTGTCCGGGGACCCGGGCCGCAGCCCGGCCCGGGTCTCGGTCAGCGGCAGCTCGGTGATCCCCGGCACCAGTTCGTGCGCGTCCCGCAGCAGCTCGTACACGCCGCCCGCGGTCACCGTCGTGTCCCAGCCCAGCTCCTCGCTGGTCGCCCCGACGACCAGTTCGCCGTTCTCGCGCGGCACCAGGTACACCTGGCTGCCGCGCACCACGGCCCGCACGGTGCGGCTCAGGAACGGCGCGTACCGCTTCGGCACGGTCAGCCGCAGCACCTGCCCCTTCACCGGCCGCACCGGCGGCAGCACGTCCGGCGGCAGGCCCGCCAGCCGCCCGCTCAGACTGCCGGCCGCGAGCACCACCCGGTCCGCGCCCAGCTCCGTGCCGTCCCCTGTGATCACCCCGACGGCCCGGCCCCGGCGCACCGTGCAGCGCTCCGCCCACGCCCGGTGCAGGACCACGCCCGCCCGCTCGCACGCCGCGAGCAGCGCGGCGGCCAGCCGGCGCGGGTCGATCTGGTGGTCGGCGTCCACCCGCAGCCCGCCCCGCACGCCGGGCGCGAGCAGCGGCTCCAGGCGGCGGCACTCCCGGCCGGACAGCCACTCGGACTCCAGCCCGGAGCGCTGCTGCAACGCGTGCAGGTCGCGCAGATGGGCCCGGTCGTCGGCGTCCAGCGCGACGGCGAGCGTGCCGCACCGGCGGTAGCCGAGGTCCAGGCCGGTCAGCTCGGTCAGCTCGGCCGTGAAGTCCGGGTAGCGGCGGGCCGAGGCCAGGTTCAGGCCGAGCAGTGTCTGCTCGCCGTGGTGCAGTTCGGTGACCGCGGCCAGCATCCCGGCCGCCACCCGCGCGGCCCCGCCGCCCGGTTCGGGGTCCACGACGGCCGTGGTGAACCCGTGTTGCGCGGCTCGCCAGGCCGTGACCAGGCCGATGATTCCGCCCCCGATGACGAGAACGTCCGACGTACGTGACGACATGGGCGTCCAGCCCCTCCCTTCGCCGGCATGACCCGGATCAGGTTCGTACGGTCGGAGGCCGCCAGCCTCCCTCTCAGCCCGGTGCGTCCGGGCTCCCGCGAGTGCTTGTACGGTGGCCACCCTAGCCCGCCACCGCCCGCCTCAGTAAGGGAGCCTCCGTTCATGGCCCGCTCGCTCGACGGTCTCGTCCTCGCCCCCGTCACGGACCAGGCCCCAGGTCAGGTGGGTACCGGCACCCGGTTCACGTACCACGAGAAGGACGGCGAGATCTGGGCCGACTACGCCGGCGGCGACATCGTGCGCGGGTATCTCGTCGGCACCCGCCGCGGCGACCGGCTGGACTTCCGGTACGTCCAGCTCAAGCACGACGGCGGCACGTCCTGCGGGCACTGCGTGTCGACCGTCGGCGAGCTGCCCGACGGCCGGGTGCGGCTCACGGAGACGTGGGAATGGGAATCGCAGGCCGGCAGCGGGACGAGCGTCGTCGAGCAGGTCGCGCAGACCCCGGCGGCCACCGGTGATCCCGTTGTGCAACAGGTCACCCAGCACGCCCCCTGACTGACAAATTGTCAGGTGACTATGGTGATCACGTGAGCCAGCAGACGCAGCAACCCAGCCCGGCACCGGGGCGGCGCGTGGTCGTCGTCGGCGCGGGCATGGCCGGGGTGCAGACCGCGGTCGCCCTGCGGGAACAGGGCCACCGGGGCACGATCACCCTGGTCGGCGCCGAACCCCACCAGCCCTACGACCGGCCGCCCCTGTCCAAGGCCGTGCTGCTCGGCAAGGCCGAGGGCTCCGCCTTCGAGGTCGACTTCACGGCGCTCGGCATCGATCTCGAACTGGGCCGCGAGGCGACCGGCGTACGCCCCGGCGAGCACGAGCTGGACACCGCCACCGGACCCGTGCCGTACGACGTCCTGGTCCTCGCCACCGGCGCCGAACCGATCCGGCTGCCCGGCACCGAGGATGTCCCCGGCGTGCATCTGCTGCGCACCCTGGACGACGCCCAGCGGCTGCGGCCCGTGCTCGCCCGGCAGCACGACATCGTGGTCGTCGGCGCGGGCTGGATCGGCGCCGAGTTCGCCACGGCGGCCCGCGAGGCGGGCTGCGCGGTCACCGTGGTCGAGGCCGCCGACCGCCCGCTCGCGGGCGCGCTCCCGGCCGAGGTCGCGGCGCCGATGACCGCCTGGTACGCGGACAGCGGCACCGAACTGCGCACCAACGCGCGCGTGGCGAGCGTCGAGCCCGGCGCGGTGCTGCTCGCCGACGGCTCGCGGCTGCCCGCGGGCGCCGTGGTCGTCGGCATCGGCGCGCGCCCCGCCACCGGGTGGCTGGCCGGCTCCGGCATCGAACTGGGCGCCCACCGGGAGGTCGTGGCCGACGCGTATCTGCGCGCCTCCGCGCAGGACGTGTACGCGGTCGGCGACTGCGCCTCCTTCCCCTCGGCCCGCTACGGCGAGCGGCTGCTCGTGCACCACTGGGACAACGCCCTCCAGGGGCCGCGCACGGTCGCCGCGAACATCATCGGCGAGGCCCCGGCGGTCTACGACCCGGTGCCGTACTTCTGGTCCGAGCAGTTCGGCCGCTTCGTGCAGTACGTCGGCCATCACCCCGCGGCCGACACGCTGCTGTGGCGCGGGGACCCCACGGGGCCCGCCTGGACCGTCTGCTGGCTGCGTGCGGACCGGCTGGTCGCTCTGCTGGCCGTGGGCCGTCCGCGTGACCTGGCGCAGGGGCGGCGGCTGATCGAGGCGGGCACGCCGATGGCTCCGGAGCTGCTGGCGGACCCGGCGCGGCCCCTCAAGGAGGCCACCGCGTGACGCGCGGACACCCCAGGTGGACGGGCCCGGCTTCCGACTGTCAGTCCCAGATGGCACGCTGGTTCTCGTGACCGAGATTGACGCAAAGATCGATGCTCTCGTCCCCGCCTGGCTCACCCTGCCCGACATCGCCGAACAGCTCGGCGTCGAGGTGACACGTGTGCGGCAGCTGGTCAAGGAGGGCCAGCTCATCGCCGTGCGCCGTGGCGAGAACCGCGCGCTGCACGTTCCCGCCGCCTTCATCGACGGGGACAAGGTCGTCAAGGGCCTGTCCGGGACCCTGACGCTGCTGCGGGACGACGGCTTCACGGTCGAAGAGATGCTGGAGTGGCTGTTCACCCCCGACCCCACCCTGCCCGGTACCCCGGCGCAGGCATTGAGCGAGAACCGAGGCACGGAGGTAAAACGCCGAGCCCAGGCCCTAGCCGTCTGACCCACGGCCCCGACCGCAGCCCCACCGCGGCCGGCCCCACTTCCCCACGGGGGCTTCGGCTACGGCTTCACCGCGGCCGGCCCCGCTCCCCGGCGGGGGCTTCGGCTACGGGTTCACGGCGGCCGGTCCGCCTCCCGGCGGGGGCTTTGTCCAGGGACCCACCGCAGCCGGTCCCACCGCCCGGCGGGGGCTTCGGCTACGGGTTCACTGCGGCCGGGTCCGCTCCCTGGCGGGGGCTTCGGCTACGGGCCCACTGCGGCCGGTCCGCCTCCCTGCGGGCCGCTCCCCGGCGGGCTTCGACTGCGGGTGCCCTGCGGGCGGGGCGGGTCCCGGTGGGGTTTCGGCTACGGGTGCGTTGCGACCAGGGGCGTTCCCTGGCGGGGTCTTCCCTGCGGGGCTTTGCCGCGGGTCAACTCCCTGGCGGCAGCTTCGCCTGGGGGCGGTCCCCGGCGGGGCTCTGCCTACGGGTTCCCCGTGGCCGGGGCCGCTCTTCGGCTGTGGCTGGGGCCGGTTTCCGGTGGGGTCTCGCCCGCGGGTCCGCTGTGGCCGGGGCGGTCTCCGGTCTGGTCTCGGCTGTGGGTTCGCTGTGGTCGGGGCGGTCTTCGGTCCGGTCTCGGCTGCGGGTCCGCTGTGGTCGGGGTGGACCGGGGGCACCCCGGTCCCGGCCGAGCCTTCCGGGGCGGCCCCGGACCATCTCCAGCTGCCCCACGGGCTCCGGTGCCCATGGCCACCGCAAACGCAGCCGCAGCGGCAGCCCCACGGCACCACCCACACCCATCGCACCGACAGTCGCACCGCCGGCAGCCGTAGTACCGGCGCCCGCAGGGTCAGAACCAACCGCCCGTAGATTGGCGTGTCGGCCCGGGCGTCGGGCCGAGGTTTCTGCCGACACCACTCAGGGGGACGCACCGTATGTCTGATTCTGTGAGCGACGTCCACACCGCCGCGCGCGTGGCGCTTGCCGGGGCGCGGCTCTACCTGTGCACGGACGCCCGCAAGCGCCAGGGCGACCTCGCCGAGTTCCTGGACGCGGTCCTGGCCGGCGGCGTCGACATCGTGCAGCTGCGCGACAAGGGCATGGAGGCGGCCGAGGAACTGGCGCACCTGGAGGTGTTCGCCGACGCCTGCGCCCGGCACGGCAAGCTCCTCGCCGTCAACGACCGCGCCGACGTCGCCCACGCCGCAGGCGCCGACGTGCTCCACCTCGGCCAGGGCGACCTCCCGGTGCCCGCGGCCCGCGCCATCCTGGGCGCCGACGTGCTGATGGGCCGCTCCACGCACGCCCCGCAGGAGGCCGCCGCCGCGGCCGTCCAGGACGGCGTGGACTACTTCTGCACCGGCCCGTGCTGGCCCACCCCCACCAAGCCCGGCCGGGCGGCGCCCGGCCTGGACCTGGTCCGGTACACGGCCGCCCTGGGCACCGACCGGCCCTGGTTCGCCATCGGCGGCATCGACCTGGGCAACCTCGACCAGGTGCTCGACGCCGGTGCCCGCAGGGTGGTCGTCGTCCGCGCGATCACCGAGGCCGACGATCCGGGAGCGGCGGCGGCCGCATTCGCCGAGCGACTGCGGCGGGCCTAGCCCAGGCTGTCCAAGGGGTGGACAAGAAATCGGCAAATCGGGCAAATTTCCGGCGCACGGTTGGGGGACCGGCCGCCCCTGGCTAACCTGCGGGTATGGCCCTTGGAACCGCGTCCACCAGGACCGACCGCGCACGCACTGTGCGTGACATCTTGCGTACCGGCAAGACGACGTACTCGTTCGAGTTCTACGCGCCGAAGACGCCCAAGGGTGAGCGGTCCCTGTGGAACGCGCTGCGCAGGGTCGAGGCGGTGGCTCCCGACTTCGTGTCCGTGACCTACGGCGCCGGCGGCTCCACCCGCGCGACCACGGTCAAGGAGACCCAGCAGATCGTCGTGGACACCACGCTGACGCCGGTCGCCCACCTCACGGCCGTCAACCACTCCGTCGCGGAACTGCGCAACATCATCGGCCAGTACGCGGACGCCGGTATCCGCAACATGCTCGCCGTCCGCGGCGACCCGCCCGGCGACCCGATGGGCGAGTGGGTGCCGCACCCCAAGGGCCTGACCTACGCGGCCGAACTCGTCTCGCTCATCAAGGAGTCCGGTGACTTCTGCGTGGGTGTCGCCGCCTTCCCGGAGATGCATCCGCGCTCCAGCGACTGGGACACGGACGTCACACACTTCGTCGACAAGTGCCGTGCGGGCGCCGACTACGCCATTACGCAGATGTTCTTCGAGCCGGAGTCGTATCTGCGGCTGCGCGACCGGGTCGCGGCAGCCGGCTGCGAGACCCCGGTCATCCCCGAGATCCTGCCGGTCACGAGCGTGCGGATGCTGGAGCGGCTGCCCCAGCTCAGCAACGCCCGCTTCCCCGAGGTGCTGAAAGAGCGGATCCTCACAGCGAAGGACGATCCGGCGGCGGTACGCTCCATTGGCATCGAGTTCGCCACGGAGTTCTGCGCGCGGCTGCTGGCCGAGGGAGTGCCCGGCCTGCACTTCATCACGCTCAACAACTCCACGGCGCCGCTGGAGATCTACGAGAACCTGGGCCTGCACCACCCCCCGCGGGCCTAGACCGGCCACACCGGTATACGACACACTGCGTAGCGGTCACTGGGAGAGGGGCGTACATGGGCTGGACGGTCCTCTACATCGCGTTCGGCATCGTCGCGCTGTGGTTGCTCGGCGAGGTGCTGCTGCAGTACAAGGCGCGGCTGCGCTGGCGGCTGCTGGCGTTCGTCGGCTTCGTCGGCGTCGTGCTCGGCGTGCTGATCTCCGCCGTCGTCGTCATCGCACTGGGCGCGGTGGCCTTCGCGGTCGGCCAGACATACGTCACGCTGTCGTTCCGTCGCGGCTTCACCGACGGCTGGGCGGTCAGCCGCCGCGGCGAGGGCGGCGGCAAGCGCCGGGGCGAGCAGCCGGACCACCCGGAGCCCACGCCGGAGGTCCTGGACCCGGAGGCGGCCGAGACCGGCCACGGCCGGCCCGACGACGGTCACCGCCAGGACGGCGGGTACGGACCGGACGGCGGGTACGGACCGGACGCCGGTTACGGCGGCGACGGCACCCCGTACGGCCGTGACGACGACTACGAACGCGACGACGTGTTCGCGCCCGCCCCGCGCGCGGCCGAGCCCTCCGCCGCCGAGGCCACCACCGTCTACGAACCGCAGCCCCTGCCCGACGACACCGGCTCCTACGGCATATACGGCGACGCGGCCCACGCGGCCGCCGCCCAGCACCAGGACCCGACCTACGCGACGGCGGCCCAGGGCGCCGACCAGGGCTACGCCTACGACTACTCGGGCTACGGCCAGCAGCAGTACGGCTACGACATCAACGGCCAGCAGCAGTACGCCAATTACTCAGACCCGTACGTCGGTGCCCAAGGCCACGGCGACGCCGCCTACGATCCCGGCTACGACGGCCAGCAGTACGGCCAACCCCCCTACGGCCAGGACCAGTACGGCACCGGCGGCTACGGCGAGACCCCGCCCGGTGGCGTCTGGGTCCCGCAGCAGCGCACCGACGAGACCTACGGCGGCCAACTCCCGCCGGAGCAGCCCTACCCGTACCAGAACAACGGGCAACAGCAGGGCAACGGCAACGGCACCGGCACCGGATACGACGAGCACTACCGCTTCTGACAGACCGCTCCTGCTTCTGACAGACCGCCCCCGCGACACCGTCACCCCCCGAGCCCCCCGGCCCCCGCGAGCCGAGCCGTCCCGCTCACCGTGAGCCGAGCGCCCCGCTCACTGTGAGCCCCGGAAGTCCGGGCCCTCCACGATCAGCCCGGCGACCAGCGCGCCCGACATGCCGGCGTGCGCGAGCCCGCCCCCCGGATGCGACCAGCCGCCGACCGCGAACAGGCCAGGTATCTCCGTGCTGTTGGACGGATGCAGGGTGCCCTCGGCCGCGGCCAGCGCAGGCGGGGGCACGGCCCCGCCCTCGGCCCCCGTCTCCCGCTCGGTGTGCACCGGTGTGCGCACCTCGCGCCACAGCACACGCTCCCGCAGCCCCGGCACCGCCCGCTCGGCGGCGGCGACCATCCGGTCCGCGAAGGCGTCGGCGGCGCCCGGCGCGCTCCAGTCGTACCCCGTCGCGGACGGCACCGTCGCCGTCACCACCACGGACTCGTGCGCCGCGTCCGGGCGCAGGGCGGGGTCGTCCGGCCGGTCGACGCGGACCGTGGGCCGCTCGGGCGTCCCCTCCGCCGTGAACAGATCCAACTCGGCCGTCGCGTCCGGGGAGTGCACCACCGTGCGGTGCGCGGCCCCCGGCTCCCGGCCGCCGCGCAGCGCGAGGCACACCACGACCCGGCCCGGGCACAGCCCCTCAGCGGTCGGCGTGACGGCGCCCGGCCCGTACGGCTCCCGGCCGGGCAGCAGGCCGCGCAGCCGCCAGGGGCCCGTGGTGACCACCGCGTCCGCCTCCGCGACCGTCCCGCCCCCGGGGCCGCCCTCTGTCCACTCGACGCCCGCCACGCGGTCGTCCTTCTCCAGGATCCGGGTGACCTCCGCCCCGAAGACGAACTCGACCCTGCGCCGCACGCACCGCTCGTACACCGCGCGCGCCAACTCCCGTATGCCGCCCCCTACATACCAGACGCCGAAGGCGTGCTCCATGTACGGCAGCACGGCCGCGGCGGCCGGAGCGGTCCCGGGGTCCAGGCCGTACCCGAGCGCATGCCCCGCCAGCAGGGCGGCGAGCCGAGGGTCCCGCAACTCCCACGCGCCGATCTCGGCCAGCGTGGCGGCCCGCCGGGTGCGCAGCAGCCGCTTGTGGGGGACCGCCGGATAGGGCTCGCGCTCGGCCAGCACCGACCAGTTGGGCCACAGCGGCTCCTCCAGCAGGGGCCGGCGGGTGCGGTCCCAGGTCTCACGGGCACGCACCAGGAAGTCACCCCAGCGCTGCCCGGCGCCGGACCCCAGTGCCTCGTCCAGGGCCGCGACGACACCCGCGCGCGAGGCGTTCGGCAACGACACCTCCGTGCCGTCCGCGAACACATGCCGTGACGACGGGTCGACCTGGGTGAGCCGGACCTGGTCCTCCAGCGGCTCCTTGCCGGTCTTGAGGAACAGATCGCGCCACACCGCGGGCAGCGGCAGCACACCCGGGCCGGTGTCGAAGCCGAAGCCGTCCCGCTCGAACCGGCGCACCGCTCCGCCGTACGTCTCCGTACGCTCGTACACCACCACCCGGTGGCCCGCGACGGCCAGCCGGGCGGCGGCCGCCATCGCGCCCATCCCGGCGCCGATCACCGCAATCCGTGCCATGCCTGCGACTTTATCGACCGCCACTGACAGCCGGGGCCACGGGCGGTCAGTCGGGCGGCGGTGCCGCCCCGGCGGCCGGCCGGCGCTCCGCATGGTGCTCCGCATGGCGCCGTGCCCGGCGGCGCAGGAACCGCCGGATCCGGGAGACCAGGAAGCACAGCGCCGCCACACCGGTGGCCAGCAGCACCGCCGCGACGATCGCCGCCGCCTTCGGGTGGAACACGGCGAAGGAGACGACGGCGCCCACGCCGACGTCCTCGGCCGTGCTCAGGATCATGTTGCTGAAGGGCTCGGGCGAGGCGTTGACCGCCATCCGCGTCCCGGCCTTGACCGCATGGCTGGCGAGCGCCGTCGAACCGCCGAGCAGACCCGCGGCCACGTCCGGGAGCGCACCGCTCTGCCCGGCGAGCAGCGCCCCGACCCAGGCGCCCGCCAGCGGCCGCACGACGGTGTGCACGGCGTCCCACACCGAGTCGACATAGGGAATCTTGTCGGCGACCGCCTCGCACAGGAACAGCACGCCGGCCGCGATGAGCACGTCGGGGCGGTGCAGCGTCTGCGGAACGTCGTCGCTCACTCCGGTCGCACCGAACAGGCCGAGCAGCAGCACCACGGCGTAGGCGTTGACACCGCTGGCCCAGCCGCTGGTGAACACCAGGGGGAGTACGGACACGGAGGCGATCGTAACCAGTGGGCGGCGCCGCGTCCTGCGCCTGCGCGCGGGCGGCTGAGTAGGCGTACCTAGGCGGTGAGTTGAGTACGCGCGCGGATGGGCTGGGAACTGGTGGAACGGGACAGTGGAGGCACGGCAGCAGGACAGGGACCGGCACCGCCGACACGGGGCGGCGGAACCGCGACCGTCCCAAGCCGCTCCTTCCGCCGACTCGTCGGCGGAAGCGAGGACACGGGGGAACCCAGGGGGAAGACCGCAACGGGGGTTCCCACGGGGGAACACGGGGGAGCAGGGGGAAGCGCCGGTCCGAGGCGGCCCGCGGGGGACGCGGCCACGGCGGACCGGCGCTTTCCCGTCAGCTCCTGCCGGTCACCCGGCCCTGCAACAGCCGGGACAGGGCGGCGTGCACGTCGTCCAGGGACCGCTCCGGCTGGAACGACTTCCAGTCCAGGGCCGCCACCAGCACCATGCCGACCAGGGCTGCCGCCGTCAGCGGCACATCGATCTCCGCGCCGAACTCGCCGCCCGCCACACCCGCGCGCAGCACTCCCTCGACGACCGCGACGGCCTGCTGCCGCACCACCAGCAAGGTGGACTGCCAGGCGCGGTTGGTGCGCCACAGCTCGGCCACATACAGCTGGGTGAAGGCCGGGTAGCGGTCGATGAAGACGAGACCGGCGCGGATCATCGCGTCCAGCGCGGCCACCGTGCCGCCGCCCTCGCGTGCCGTCCGCTCGGCCGCCTCCCGCAGGGAGTCGGTGAGCACGCCCACGCCGTGCCGCAGCACCTCCTCGAAGAGGACCGACTTGCTGGCGAAGTTGTAGTAGACCGTGCCCTTCGCGACCCCGGCGCGCTCGGCGATCTCGTCCACCGTCGTGGCGGAGAAGCCCTGCTCGGCGATGAGCGTGACGGCCGCCTCGTAGAGCCGCTGCCGGGTGACCTCGCGGCGGGTGCTGCCGCCGCGCGCGGCACTGCTGCTTTCCATGGCGCCGATTCTCACAGCAACGGGCTCAGCGCCGGGCCGTACCGGCACACCGCGGACGCGGGACCGGTGACCGCGGCAGGCGCCGGCCACGCACCGGACCGGCCCGTGATCGAACTGTCGATCGAGGCACATTCCCAGGTCAGAACGGATTGTCAGTGGCATACCGCACGATGGGCACATACGGCACCCCGTAGCGGGTGTGCCGTCAACAGACGACAGGAGGTTCGTCATGGCCAGCTCGTCCGCAGCAGCCGCCCACCGGCGCCGCGCCACCGGCCCTGCCCCCTCACTGACCGGCCCGGCGGGCGATGTGCACCCCGTGCTCCGCCGGGCCACGGCCCCGCCCGCCGCCCTCGACCTGCTCGCCCAGGCCCGTGCCGGACTCGACGAGGCCGCCGTCCTCGAAACGCCCAACGAGCGCTACGCGACGGCCCATCTCGCCGCCCTGCGCACCGCAGCCGCCGTCCTCGCCGCCCGGGGCCGCCCGGAGCCGACCGCCCGGCGCCGGGCACGGATCCGCAGCGCCTGGGAGGTGCTTCCCGAGATCGCACCCGAACTCACGGAGTGGAGCGCCCTGTTCGCCTCCGGCGCGGCCCGCCGCGCCCGCGCCGAGGCGGGCATCCGGGACGCGGCAAGCCGCCGCGACGCCGACGATCTGATACGGGACGTGGCGATGTTCGTCCGGATCGTGGAGCGGATGCTGGTGCTCCAGCCGGTCCTGCCACAGCCCCGTCAGGAAGCCGCCGAACCGGCCGCCCGCACCGCCGGCACGGACCTCACGGACCGGGACATGCCGGACGCGGGATGACCGCCCCGCGGCGCGCGGCCGCCCCCGGGCCACGCGGGAAGGGGACGCCGGGGACCGGTCCGCCCCGGGGGACGCCCAGGGGGACGCGCAGGCCGCGCGCCCCCACGATGACCAGGTACGGCGCCGGAGGCAATAGGGTGGACAGCGCCTGAAGCCTTCCCTCCTCCCGCGCCCCGGGCGGGGGAGGGACCCCGTTCGCGCCGCCGGTCAGCAGGCGGTGCCGCGCCGAGGAGTCAACTGTCGTGTCGGACCCGATGCGCCCCCGCGCCTCCCTCCGTACCGCCGTGGTCTGGGAGGTCCTTCAGGACGCCCTCGACCGCCGGGTCAAGGCCACGGGTCGGGACTCGCTGGACGTCCTCGACACCGGAGGCGGCAGCGGCAAGTTCGCGGTGCCCGTCGCCCGCCTCGGGCACCGCGTCACCGTGGTCGACCCGAGCCCCAACGCGCTGTTCGCGCTGGAGCGGCGGGCCGGCGAGACCGGGGTCGCCGACCGGGTCCGGGGCGTCCAGGGCGACATCCACGGCCTCTTCGACGTCGTGGCGCGCGGCGGCTTCGACGTCGTGCTGTGCCACGGCGTCCTGGAGTACGCCGACGACCCGGCCGAGGGCGTCCGCAACGCGGTGGCCGCCCTGCGCCCCGCGGGCGTGCTCAGCCTGCTCGCGGCCGGGCTCGGCGGTGCCGTGCTCGCCCGCGCCCTGGCCGGACACTTCACGGAGGCCAGGCACGCCCTCGCCGACCCCGACGGCCGCTGGGGCGCGGGCGACCCGATGCCCCGGCGCTTCACCGCCGAGCAGCTGACCGCGCTGGTCGAGGGCGCGGGACTCGCGGTCGGCGCCGTGCACGGCGTGCGGATCTTCGCCGACCTGGTGCCCGGAGTCCTCGTCGACACCGAGCCCGGAGCGCTCGACTCCCTGCTGAAGCTGGAGGAGGCGGCGGCCGAGTTGCCGGCGTTCCACTCCGTGGCCACACAGCTGCATGTGCTCGGCGAGACCCACGGGGCCGACGAGACCTGAGCGGCCTTCAGGGCCACACCGCTGATCAGCGACGCGACAGCAGATGGAGTACGCCACAGGCCCCCCGATCGCGGGGTTCGCGCCGTATGATCGAAGGAGACCGCCCGGCATGACGGGTCGGCCGCTGGGGAATGGAAGCCTCAGCGAGCCGGGACGGCCATGGCGGGTTCCGGTTGGCCAATTGGCCTAGAGGGGCGGGTTTCACGGGGGCGATTCCCTGCCTATCCTGAAGGGACCCCCCGGGTCGCCCCGGCGACTGCACGATGAGGAGGACTCCGTGCCGCTCTCGGAGCACGAGCAGCGCATGCTCGAGCAGATGGAGCGAGCGCTGTACGCCGAAGATCCCAAGTTCGCGACAGCGCTTGAGGGAAACGGGCTGCGTACGTACACCCGGCGACGGGTCTACCAGGCGGTCGCAGGCTTCCTCGTAGGTATCGCGCTCCTCATGGCCGGAATGGTCGCGCAGCAGATTTGGGTCAGCGTGGTGGGCTTCCTCGTCATGCTGGGCTGTGCGGTACTCGCCGTCACGGGCTGGCGCAAGGCCCCCAAGCCGGGTGAGCAGCCCGCCGCTGGCGCCCCGCACACGCGGCGCCAGGCACGGCCGAAGCGGTCCCTGATGGACCGTATCGAACAGCGCTGGCAGCGCCGCCGCGACGAGCAGGGCGGCCGCTAGAGGGCGCCGCAGGGAGAACAGGGCCACCCATACGGACATGACTGAGGGGTGACCATCCGTCACGGGTGGTCACCCCTCAGTCATGTCTCGTGCGGCCACCGCAGGGCCCGGCGGCCCGGCCCGACACGCGGACCCGCCCACAGGCCGGCCCCGGAGAGCCCGGCCGGCGCCTTTCCGGCTGTTCCGGCTGCCCGGGGAGCCCACCCCGGCTGTCCGGGACATCTGGGACAGCCGGGGTCGCGCCTCAGCTCTGCTGGCCGGACGGCTTGCGCAGGGCCGGCCGTGCCGCCGCCACCCGCGCCCTGAGCGCCGCCGACCACGCCGACACCGCCCACAGCGCCCGCACGGCCGAGCGCGGCGCGAACAGCGCGCGCAGTCGCGTACCGCGGCTGACCGCGCCGCCCAGCGCCCCGGCCACCCGGCGCACATCCTCCGCGAGCCCGGCCGTCGGCCGCGGCCGAGGCGCGTAGAGGACCTGCTCCAGGGCGTCCGCCACCCGGTGCACCGCGGCACCGGCCACCGCATCGAGGTGCCCGAGCCGGACGATCCGGTCCGCCGCCCGGCGCGGCGTCAGCGACTCGTCCGGCAGGATCCCGAAGTCCCACGCGGTGTCGGTCAGCTCCTGCCAGGCCGCCAGCGCATGCGCCGCCGCGCCCTCCTCGGTGCGGGCATGCCCGCCCAGCCGAACCGCCCGCAGCCGCTTGCGCCACAGCAGCGGCGACAACGGCAGGACCAGCACGGCGAGCCCGCCGGCGGCCCACAGCCCCGACTGCCACCACTTGGGACCGTCACCGCCGCCCGCCGCCGCGGCCGGCAGCGACGGGCTGTCGCACGCCTCCAGCTTGCGCATCTGCGCCGTGCAGCTCTCGCTCGGCGAAGCCGCGTCGGAGGGCGCGTCGGACGCCTCCTGCGAAGGACGCGTCACATCCGGCAGGGACGTGCCGGGCGTGTCCGACTGGGTGTACTCGGGCGCCGTGCCCCGGGTCGGCGTCGGCTCGAAACGGGTCCAGCCCACGCCCTCGAAGTACAGCTCGGGCCAGGCGTGCGCGTCCTTCAGACCGACCGAGACCGTGCCGTCCGACTGCGGCGTACCGGGCGCGAAGCCGACCGCGACCCGGGCCGGAATGCCCAGGGTGCGGGCCATCGCGGCCATCGCGAAGGAGAAGTGGATGCAAAAGCCCTGCTTCTTCTCCAGGAAGGTCGCTATCGCGTCCGGGCCCCGGCCGACCTGCACCTCGGTGTCGTACTGGAAGCCGCCGGTCACGGCGAAGTAGTCCTGGAGCTTGACCGCCTCCTCGTAGTGGCTCGTCGCCCCCGCGGTGACCTGCTCGGCCGTGCTCGCCACCACCGACGGCAGCGACCCCGGCACCTTGGTGTACTCGCGCCGCAACGCCTGCGACGGCTCCGGCGCCGAGGCCAGCTGCTCCGCGGTCGGCTGCACGTCCAGGCTGGTCACCTCGTACGCCGCACCGCGGGTGTTCTGGCCGTGGTCACCGACCAGCGTCATGCCCACCGGCTCGTAGCGCCACTTGCCGGCGATCCGCACACCGCTCGGCGGGTACGGCATCGGCAGCCAGTCCTGCGCGTACCAGTCGGCGGCCGTGATCCTCGTCCTGACCTGCGAGCGCCTGACGTCCTCACCCAGCCCGGCGGGCGTGGGGAACGGGTCCGGTACGCCGACGATGTGCCGCTGGGACGGCTTCCAGGTGGTGCCGTCGAAGTCGTCCAGGGAGACGATCCGCAGATACAGGTCCGCGATGTCGTTGGAACTGGTCCGCACGGACAGCACCTGGCGGTCCTCGTCCACGTTCAGGCTGTCGCGCAGCGACACCAGGGGGTTGACGGCGGAGATGGTGCCGCCGTTGCCGTTGCCCGCGCCCACCCCGGTTCCGGTGCCGTCCAGGAGGCCGCCCCGCATCGCCGGCAGGGCCAGGGGCACCACCACGGCGACGCCCAGCGCGACCGCGCCGATGCGCTGGCCCGTGCGGACGGGCGCCACCGCGCCGCCGGCCGGCCCGCCGGGGGAGCGGGCGGCGCCGCCGAAGACCCGGCCCCACTGGGACAGCCGCTCCCGGCCCTCGGCGAGCAGCAGCATCAGATAGCCCGCGGCGGCGACCAGGAACCACAGCCAGTCGGTGCCGCCGTCGGACAGGCCCGCCGCGACCGAGTACAGGGCCAGCAGCGGCAGCCCGGCCGGGGCCGCGCTGCGCAGCGTCACCGCGAGGAGGTCCACGATCAGCCCGATCACCAGGACACCGCCGACGAGCATCAGCCGGATGCCGTCGGACAGCGGCGCCGGGATCGCGAACCGGCTCACGTCGTCCGAACCCTGCTGGAGCAGGTCGGCGAAGTAGCGGAAGGTGTCGGGCCCGGGGATCAGCCCGAGCAGCGCCTGCTCCCGCGCGAAGACCAGGGTCAGCAGCACGAGGCTCACCAGGGCCTGGATCGCCACGGTCAGCGACCGGGCCAGCGGCACCCGCCGGGTCGCCGCGCCCACGCCCGCCTGCACCGCCACCAGAAGGCCAGCCTGGAAGATCCAGGTCGTCGGGGAGACCAGCGGCAGCAGCGCGCACGCCGCCATCATCGTGGCCACGGCGGCGCCGATCGCCAGTCGGGCCCGCCCGCTCATGCCGTCACCTCCCGCCCGTGCGCTCCGCCACCGGCGCCCGGCGCCCCCACGGCCCCAGCCGCGCATGCCCCGCCCCGCCGTGTCCGTTCCGGCCGGGTCCCGTCACCGTTCATGACCGTGCCTCCCCGCCGCTCAGCGCGGCCGCGCCCCTGCGTTCGTGGTCCGCCCGGCGCCACAGTTCCTCCAGCGAGGCGCCGCGCGGCACGCTCACGGTCGTCCAGCCCGCCTCCCGCAGCAGCCGCACCCGATCCGCCTGAGCGTTTCCCGGTCCTGGCACGTCCGTCGGTTCCCGCACCCAGGTGTCCGGGTCCAGCAGAAAGGCGACGGCGCCGCCGCTGCGCCGGCGCATCTTGGCGACCACCGCGGCCTGCTCCTCGTCCAGTTCGCCGAGGAAGGCCACCAGCAGGCCCTCGCTGCCGCCGCGCAGCACGTCGTAGGCACGGGACAGGCCCGCGCCGTCCGAGTGGTCGATCACGGCGAGGGTGTCCATCATCATCCCGGCCGCGTCCGCCGTCTCCTGGCTTGCGCCGGCGAACCCGTCGGTCCCCTCGCCGGGCACCGAGCTGCCGGTGTCCGTCAACAGGCGTACGGAGAAGCCGCGTTCGAGCATGTGCACCAGCACGGACGCGGTGCCGGACACCGCCCACTCGAAGGCCGAGTCCGGGCCCGCGCCCGCGAAGGCGATGCCCCGGGTGTCCAGCAGCACCGTGCACCGGGAGCGCTGCGGCTGCTCCTCGCGGCGCACCATCAGCTCGCCGTAGCGCGCGGTGGAGCGCCAGTGGACGCGGCGCAGATCGTCGCCGTACCGGTAGCCGCGCGGGATCACGTCGTCCTCGCCGGCCAGGGCCAGCGAGCGCTGCCGCCCGTCGCCGTACCCCTTCGCCTCGCCGCTGAAGCGCACCGGAGGCAGCGCCTCCACGCGCGGGATCACCGTCAGGGTGTCGTACGTCGAGAAGGAGCGGGTCAGCTCGCACATCCCGAACGGGTCGGTCAGGCGCAGTTGCAGCGGACCGAGCGGATAGCGGCCCCGCAGGTCGGAGCGGACCCGGTAGGACACCTCACGGCGACCGCCGGGTTCCACCCGGTCGAGCACGAAGCGGGGCCGCGGCCCGAGCACGTACGGCACCCGGTCCTGGAGCATCAGCAGGCCCGTGGGCAGCCGTGAGACGTTGTCCATGCGCAGATGGACCCGGGCCTCGGCGGCCGCGGGCACCCGCGAGGGGGAGAGCCGGCGGCTGCCCGCCACCCGGTAGCGCGTGCGGTAGAGCACCGTCGCGCAGATGAGGGGCAGCGCGGCCAGCAGCAGGCCGACCCGGAGCAGTTCGCCCTGCCCGAGCACATAGGCGCAGACGGCGGCGGCGACGCCGGCCGCCAGGAACGAACGGCCGCGCGTGGTCAGCCCGGCCAGCGCCGTGCGGACACCGCCCTTGTCGTCGCGTTCGGTCTCCGGCCGGCCCGTCCCCCCGCCGCTCATCACAGCCTCCGCGGCGGCTGCTGGCCGTACGCGGTCGCACCCAGCCCGCCGAAGCCGCTCTGCCGCGGCGCCGCGGGCACCGGCGTGCGCTGCACGATCTCCTGGACCACCTGTTCCGAGGTGCGCCGGTTGAGCTGGGCCTGAGCGGTGGGCAGCAGCCGGTGCGCGAGGACCGCCACGGCCAGGGCCTGGATGTCGTCCGGCAGCGCGTACTCCCGGCCGGCCAGGGCGGCTGCGGCCTTCGCCGCGCGCAGCAGGTGCAGCGTCGCGCGCGGGGAGGCGCCGAGTCTCAGATCGGGGTGGCTGCGCGTGGCGGCGACCAGGTCGACCGCGTAGCGCCGGACGGTCTCCGCGACGTGCACCCCGCGGACGGCCTCGACCAGCTTCACGATCTCGTGCGCGTGGGCGACCGGCTGGAGGTCCGTCAGGGGCGAGGCGCCGCCGTGCACGTCCAGCATCTGCAACTCGGCCTCGACGCTGGGGTAGCCGACGGAGACGCGGGCCATGAAGCGGTCGCGCTGGGCCTCCGGCAGCGGGTACGTGCCCTCCATCTCGACGGGGTTCTGCGTGGCCACCACCATGAAGGGGCTGGGCAGTTCATAGGTCTGCCCGTCGATGGTGACCTGCCGCTCCTCCATGGACTCCAGCAGCGCCGACTGGGTCTTGGGGGAGGCGCGGTTGATCTCGTCGCCGATCACGATCTGCGCGAAGATCGCGCCCGGCTTGAACTCGAAGTCCCGGCGCTGCTGGTCCCAGATGGACACACCCGTGATGTCCGACGGCAGCAGGTCGGGGGTGAACTGGATGCGGCGCACGGAGCAGTCGATGGACCGCGCCAGCGCCTTGGCGAGCATCGTCTTGCCCACGCCGGGGACATCCTCGATCAGAAGATGCCCCTCGGCGAGCAGTACGGTCAGCGAAAGCCGTACGACCTCGGGCTTGCCCTCGATCACTCCTTCCACCGAGCTGCGGACACGCTCCACAGTGGCGGTCAGATCAGTGAGGCTCGCTCGATCGTCATAGGTCGTCACCCGGCCCTCCTCGGCCCGTTCTCACTCCGGGCCGTCGCTGTCAGCTGCGGACCGGCCCACCCCGAAACACGGACACCACACGGGAAAAGTTCCGCGTGACGCCACACCCGCATTCTTCCTGCCGTTACCGATTCGTGTCACTCGCCTGTGGACAACTGCCCGCACCCTGTCGGTCCCAGGCCCCTTCGAGCGGCCCGTGCGGCGCCGTACGCCGGCCGTTCACGGGGCGGCCGTGGGCGCTCAGGCGGGGTCGACCTCGCGCAGCAGGCCCGACCTGACGTCGAATACGAAACCGCGCACGTCATCGGTGTGCAGCAGGAACGGCGAGGTGCGCACCCGCTGCATGGACTGCCGCACGTCCTGGTCGACGTCCCGGAAGGACTCCACCGCCCAGGCGGGGCGCTGGCCCACCTCCATCTCCAGTTCGTGCCGGAACTCCTCGGTGAGGGATTCCAGGCCGCAGCCGGTGTGGTGGATGAGGACGATGCTGCGGGTACCGAGGGCCCGCTGGCTGATCGTCAGGGAGCGGATCACGTCGTCGGTGACGACACCGCCCGCGTTGCGGATGGTGTGACAGTCGCCGAGCTCCAGACCGAGCGCGGCGTGCAGGTCGAGACGGGCGTCCATACAGGCCACGACCGCGACATGCAGAACGGGACGGGCGTCCATCCCGGGATCGGTGAACGCGGCGGCGTACCGCTCGTTGGCCTCTACGAGACGGTCCGTCACGGTGCCCTTGCCCGTTGTGGCGCCCTCGGACCCGGCGGGAACTGCTGCAGAAGTCGTCATAGTCACGACGGTACTGGTCACTGGGCGATCGGTCCTGCTAGGGGAGGGACAAAGAAGGTCATCATCGCGTGGTGTGAATTAACCCACACGGAGGAGAATGCCGAGTCGTACAGGTGATTCTTCCCGGATCGCGCCGCTGACCGGAGTGCGCTGCGCGACGCGCAGGCCGGTTGATTGACCGCGACAGACGGTCGACTAAAGTGACGCGAAGCGGGAGGCGCATCTCTCCCCGCTGGACTGAATTCACCAGGAGACCCCGGCACGCGCGCGGTCCGTCTCCCCACGTGCGCGGCGCGTACGTACGGCTCGGCCTCCTCCCGCTCCCGGCCGGCCGACGCTTTCGGCGCCGGCAGGTCTCCCCTTCACGAGCGGGCGGGGACCCGGCGGTGCGTACGGCCCGCGCCGGATCTGAGAGGGCCCCTTGAGCCAGAGTCGACACGTCCCGGTGATGCTCCAGCGGTGCCTGGACCTGCTGGCGCCCGCCCTGGAGCGGCCGGGAGCCGTGGTCGTCGACTGCACGCTGGGACTCGGCGGGCACAGCGAGGCGCTGCTGAGCCGGTTCCCGCAGGCCCGGCTCGTCGCCCTGGACCGCGACAAGGAGGCCCTGCGCCTGTCCGCGCGGCGGCTCGCGCCCTACGGCGAGCGCGCCACCCTCGTGCACGCCGTCTACGACGAGCTGCCCGACGTCCTCGCGCGGCTCGGCCTCGCGCGCGTGCAGGGCGTCCTGTTCGACCTCGGCGTCTCCTCCATGCAGCTCGACGAGGCCGACCGCGGCTTCGCCTACGCCCAGGACGCCCCCCTCGACATGCGCATGGACCAGTCGACGGGGATCGGCGCCGCCGAGGTCCTCAACACCTATCCGGCCGGCGAACTCGTCCGGATCCTGCGCGCCTACGGCGAGGAGAAGCAGGCCAGGCGCATCGTCGCCGCGATCGTCCGCGAGCGCGACAAGGAGCCCTTCACCACCAGCGCGCGCCTGGTGGAGGTGATCCGGGACGCGCTGCCGCAGGCCGCCAAGCGCACCGGCGGCAACCCGGCCAAGCGCACCTTCCAGGCGCTGCGCATCGAGGTCAACGGCGAACTGGCCGTCCTGGAGCGTGCGGTACCCGCGGCGGTGAAGGCGCTCGCCGTGGGCGGCCGGATCGCCGTCCTGTCGTACCACTCGCTGGAGGACCGCCTGGTCAAGCAGGTGTTCGCGGCCGGTGCCGGTTCCACGGCGCCGCCTGGGCTGCCGGTCGTGCCCGAGCGCTACCAGCCCCGGCTCAAGCTGCTCACGCGCGGTGCCGAACTTCCCACCGAGGAAGAGGTCGCCGACAACCGCAGGGCGGCCCCGGCGCGGCTGCGCGGTGCCGAGCGCATCAGGGAGGACGCCGAGTGAGCGAGTGGGGTCCCCGGACCGACCGGAGGACATGTGCGTAGGAAACCCGAAGTGAGGGGCAGGGCCGCCCGGCTCGCCCGGCTGCTGCCGGCCGGCCGCGCCCGGGCGGCCCGCACCCCGTTCGTCCTCCTCGTCGTCCTGCTCCTCGGCGGTGGCCTCATCGGTCTGCTCGTGCTGAACTCGGCACTCAGCGAAGGCTCGTTCCGGCTCGACGACCTGCAAAAGCGCACCAAGAGCCTCACCGACGAGGAACAGGCCCTGCGGCGCGACATCGACGCCTACTCCGCGCCCGACGCCCTTCAGCGGCGGGCCCGCGAGCTCGGCATGGTGCCCGGCGGCGACCCGGCCTTCCTCGGCCCGGACGGCTCCGTCAAGGGCGTCCCCAGCCCGGCCGCCCGGCAGTCCGCGCCGCGCTCGCCCGCGCCCCCGGAGGCACTGACCGGCGCCACCCCCGGCGCGAGCCCGGCCGCCTCCGGCGCGCCCACGGCTGCCCCCGGAGCGAGTCCGTCCCCCTCGTACGCCGAGCGGGGCGCCCCGTACGCCGGCGCGGGCTCCCCGTACGCGAGCCCGTCCGGCCCGGCCGCGAGCCCCGCGGGCCCGGCGGCCGGTCCGCCTGCCGCGGCGTCCGCCGCGTCGGCGTCTGCCCCGCCCTCCTCCGCCCCCCGGTCCGTCTCGACCCCGACCCCCGGCAGGTGACGGAAGTGTCCGACAGGGAACCGCCGCGCCGCCGCGTGCCCGGCCCCGCCAAGCCCGTCCCGCCCCGGATCCGCGCGGACCGGGGCGACCCGCACCGCGCCGGGCCCGGCGGCCGGCGCCCCGCAGGCCCCGGGGCCCGCCCGGCCCGGCGCCCGAGCCCGCCGCGGCCCGCACCGTCGGCCCTCAGGCTGGGCAGCCCCCGCCCCCGTCTGCGCATGGTCAGCCTCGCCCTGACCCTCGTCCTGCTCGCCTTCGTCGTCCGGCTGCTCCAGGTCCAGGCCGTCGACGCCAGCGCGTACGCCGCGAAGGCCGAGCAGAACCGCTACGTGGCGCACACCCTGACCGCCGAGCGCGGCGGGATCACCGACCGCAACGGCGTCTCCCTCGCCGTGAGCGAGGACGCCGACGACATCACGGCCGACCCGACGATGTTCACCCGCAAGCAGCTGGGCATCGACGACGGCCCCGAGCAGGCCGCCGCGCTCCTCGCGCCGATCCTCGGTCAGGACCAGGCCGACCTGGTCCGCAAGCTGCGCCCGGCGAACAAGGAGCTGCGGTACGTCAAGCTCGCCGGCCGGCAGACACCGCAGGTCTGGAAGCAGATCAAGGACCTCAGGAGCGCGCTCGCCAAGAAGGCCGAGGCGGACAAGTCCACCGTCAACGTGCTGGCCGGGGTGTTCTCCGACCCCAGCAGCCAGCGCGTGTACCCCAACGGTGATCTCGCCGCCGGGATACTGGGCTGGGTCAACGCCGAGGGCAAGGGCGGCGGCGGTATCGAGCAGCAGCTGAACAAGAAGCTGGCCGGCAAGGACGGCAAGATCCGCTACGCCCAGTCCGGCGGCCGTCAGGTGCCCACCGCGGGCTCCACCGAGACCCCCGCGGTGCCCGGCGCGGACATCGAGCTGACCATCGACCGCGACATCCAGTGGGCCGCCCAGAAGGCCATCACGGAGCAGGTCGCGAAGTCCAAGGCCGACCGCGGCTATGTGATCGTCCAGGACACCCGCACCGGCGAGATCCTGGCCATGGCCAACTCACCCGGCTTCGACCCCAACGACCTGTCGAAGGCCCATGCGTCGGCGATGGGCAACGCGGCCCTCCAGGACGCCTACGAGCCCGGCTCCACGGCGAAGGTCATGTCGATGGCGGCCGTGCTGGAGGAGGGCGCCGCCACCCCCCTCACCCACGTCGAGGTGCCCAACCGGCTGCACCGCGGCGACCGGCTCTTCCAGGACGACGTCGACCACGCGACCTGGTACCTCACGCTCAACGGCGTGCTGGCCAAGTCCAGCAACATCGGCACCATCCTGGCCACCGGCCAGCTCGGCAAGACCCAGCCGGAGGCCAACCGGGTCCTCTACTCGTACCTGCGCAAGTTCGGCATCGGCGGCTACACCGGGCTCGGCTTCCCCGGCGAGACCAGGGGCATCCTGGCCGCCCCGGGAGACTGGTCGACATCGCAGCAGTACACGATCCCTTTCGGCCAGGGCTTCTCCATCAACGCCATGCAGGCCGCCTCCGTGTACTCGACGATCGCCAACGGCGGCGTCCGCGTCGAGCCGACCCTGGTGCGCGGCGAACGGGGGGCCGACGGGCGGTTCGCCCCGGCCCCGGAGCCCAAGAAGACCCGGGTGGTCAGCGAGAAGACGGCCAAGACCCTCGCCCAGATGCTGGAGTCCGTGGTCGACGACGAGCAGGGCACCGGCGTCAAGGCCCGCATCCCCGGCTACCGGGTCGCGGGCAAGACCGGCACCGCCAACCGCGTGGATCCGGCCACCGGGAAGTACCGCGGCTACACGTCGTCGTTCGCCGGGTTCGCACCCGCGGACAAGCCCCGGGTCACCGTCTACTGCGCGATCCAGAACGCCACCTCGGGCAGCTACTTCGGCGGCCAGATCTGCGGGCCCATCTACAAGGAGGTGATGGAGTTCGCCCTGAAGACCCTCCAGGTCCCGCCGACCGGCGCCAGGGCCGCCAACCTGCCGGTGACCTACAAGCCCTGATCAGCACCTCCGGGAACGACCACCAGGAACCAGCCCGTGACAACGATCACTCCCGACCCCGGGAACCACACACCGCCCGCGGCCTCGCTTCGCTCCGAGGCGGTCGCGCCCGGTACGCTCACCGCCGTGCCACACGCTGATCAGTCCCAAACCACCCAGAAGGGCGCATCCGTGACATCGCCGGGGCCGCCACGACCGGTACGGGTTTCCGCCACACCCCTCGCGGAACTCGCCGATCAGCTGGGTGCCGCCGCGCCGGCCGGCGCCGCCGAGGTCACCGGCATCACCCATGACTCGCGAGCCGTACGCCCCGGCGACCTGTACGCCGCCCTGCCCGGGGCCCGCCTGCACGGCGCCGACTTCGTCCGCCAGGCCGCCGGTCTCGGCGCGGTCGCCGTGCTGACCGACCCGGCGGGTGCGGACCGGGCCGCCGCCACCGGTCTGCCGGTCGTGGTGGTCGACGACCCGCGGGCGCGGATGGGCGCGCTCGCGGCCACGATCTACGGCGACCCGGGCCGCGACCTGCTCCAGATCGGCATCACCGGCACCTCGGGCAAGACCACCACCGCCTACCTCGTGGAGGGCGGCCTGCGGACGGTCAGGTCCACCGGGCTGATCGGCACGGTCGAGATGCGCATCGGCGACGAGCGCATCAAGTCCGAGCGCACCACCCCCGAGGCCACCGATCTGCAGGCCCTGTTCGCCGTCATGCGCGAACGCGGCGTCGAGGCGGTGGCCATGGAGGTCTCAAGCCACGCCCTGGTCCTCGGCCGGGTCGACGGCTGCGTCTTCGACGTCGCCGTGTTCACCAACCTCAGCCCGGAGCACATGGAGTTCCACTCCGGCATGGAGGACTACTTCCAGGCCAAGGCGCAGCTGTTCACCCCCGCGCGCAGCAGGCTCGGCGTCGTCAACACCGATGACGCGTACGGCCGGCGGCTCGCCCAGGAGGCGTCCGTGCCGGTCGTCACCTACTCCGCCGAGGGCCACCCCGACGCGGACTGGCGCGCCGAGGACGTGCGGATCGGCCCCCTGGACTCGACGTTCACTGTGCTCGGCCCGCACGGCGAGCGGATCGCCGCCAGGTCGCCGCTGCCCGGCCCGTTCAACGTGGCCAACACCCTCGCCGCGGTCGTCGCGCTCGCCGCCGCGGGGCTCGACCCGCAGGCCGCGGCCGACGGCGTCGCCGCCGTGCCGGGCGTGCCCGGCCGGCTGGAGCGGGTGGACGCCGGACAGGCGTATCTGGCGGTCGTCGACTACGCCCACAAGACCGACGCCGTCGAATCGGTCCTCAAGGCCCTGCGGAAGGTCACCAAGGGCCGTCTGCACGTGGTCCTCGGCTGCGGCGGCGACCGCGACCAGACCAAACGCGCCCCGATGGGCGCCGCCGCGGCCCGGCTCGCCGACACGGCCGTACTGACCTCCGACAACCCACGCTCCGAGGATCCCCTGGCGATCCTCGCCACCATGCTCGAAGGCGCGGCGTCCGTGCCCGCGCACGAGCGGGGCGAGGTGCTGCTCTTCGAGGACCGGGCCGCCGCGATCGCCGCGGCGGTCGGCCGGGCGCGGCCCGGGGACACCGTGCTGGTCGCGGGCAAGGGCCACGAGCAGGGCCAGGACATCGCCGGGGTGGTCCGTCCCTTCGACGACCGCCAGGTGCTTCGCGAAGCTATCCAGCAGACCCAGGGATGAACTTGTGATCGCCCTCTCCCTCGCCGAGATCGCAGCAGTCGTCGGCGGGCAGACACACGACATACCGGATCCGTCCGTCCAGGTCACCGGGCCGGTGGTCCGGGACTCCCGTGAGGTGGAGCCCGGCAGCCTGTTCGTCGCCTTCGTCGGTGAGCACGTGGACGGCCACGACTTCGCGGAAGCGGTCGTCGGGGCGGGCGCGGTCGCCGTTTTGGCGTCGCGCCCCGTCGGCGTGCCCGCGATCGTCGTCGCGGACGTGCAGAGCGCCCTCGGTGCCCTCGCCCGGCACGTGGTGGCCCGCCTCGGCGCCACCCTCGTGGCCCTCACCGGCTCCGCGGGCAAGACCAGCACCAAGGACCTCGTGGCGCAGGTGCTGCGCCGCAAGGCGCCGACCGTGTTCACGCCGGGCTCACTGAACAACGAGATCGGGCTGCCGCTGACCGCCCTGTCCGCCACCGAGGAGACGAAGTTCCTCGTGCTGGAGATGGGCGCCCGCGGGATGGGCCACATCCGCTACCTCGCCGGCCTCACCCCGCCGAGGATCGGCATCGTCCTGAACGTCGGCACCGCCCACATCGGCGAGTTCGGCGGCCGGGAGCAGATCGCGCAGGCCAAGGGAGAACTCGTGGAGGCGCTGCCGGCGGCCGCGGACGGCGGCACGGCGGTGCTGAACGCCGACGATCCCCTCGTACGGGCCATGGCCTCCCGTACGAAGGCGAAGGTGATCCTTTTCGGAGAGTCAGGCGAAGCGGACGTACGCGCCGAGAACGTGCGACTCACGGACAGCGGACAGCCCTCCTTCAGGCTTCACACACCCTCCGGTGCAAGCGATGTGACCATGCGCCTGTACGGTGAGCACCACGTGTCGAACGCGCTCGCCGCGGCCGCCGTCGCCCATGAGCTGGGCATGTCCGCGGAAGAGATCGCCACCGCGCTCTCCGAGGCGGGCACCCTCTCCCGCTGGCGGATGGAGGTCACCGAGCGCCCGGACGGCGTGACCATCGTCAACGACGCCTACAACGCCAACCCCGAGTCCATGCGGGCCGCCCTGCGCGCGCTGGCAGCCATGGGTGAAGCCTCACGGCGAAAGGGGGGCCGCACGTGGGCGGTGCTCGGCAAGATGGCCGAGCTCGGGGACGAGGCGCTCGCCGAGCACGACGCGGTCGGGCGGCTCGCCGTCCGGCTCAACGTCAGCAAGCTCGTCGCGGTCGGGGGCAGGGAAGCGTCCTGGCTGCAACTGGGCGCATATAACGAGGGTTCGTGGGGTGAGGAGTCGGTGCACGTGTCCGACGCACAGGCGGCGGTCGACCTGTTGCGCAGCGAGTTGCGCCCGGGAGACGTCGTACTCGTGAAGGCGTCCCGTTCGGTCGGCCTGGAGGGCATCGCCGAGGCGCTGCTCGCGGCCGGCACCGAGGGTGAGGTCGCCGCGCGATGATGAAGCAGATCCTGTTCGCGGGCGTCATTGGTCTCTTCCTGACCCTGATCGGCACCCCGCTGCTGATCAAGCTCCTCGCGCGCAAGGGCTACGGCCAGTACATCCGCGACGACGGTCCGCGCGAGCACGCGAGCAAGCGCGGCACGCCGACCATGGGCGGCATCGCCTTCATCCTGGCGACGGTCGCCGCGTACTTCCTGAGCAAGGTGATCACCGGCTACCCCCCGACCTACTCGGGTCTGCTGGTGCTCGGCCTGATGGTCGGCATGGGCCTGGTCGGCTTCCTCGACGACTACATCAAGATCGTCAAGCGGCGTTCGCTGGGTCTGCGGGCCAAGGCGAAGATGGCGGGCCAGCTGCTGGGCGGTATCGCCTTCGCGGTGCTCTCGCTCCAGTTCGCGGACTCCCGCGGCAACACCCCGGCGTCCACGAAGCTGTCGTTCATCACCGACTTCGGCTGGACGATCGGCCCCGTGCTGTTCGTGGTCTGGGCGCTGTTCATGATCCTCGCGATGTCGAACGGCGTGAACCTCACCGACGGCCTCGACGGCCTCGCCACCGGCGCCTCGGTGCTCGTCTTCGGCGCGTACACGTTCATCGGGGTGTGGCAGTTCCAGGAGTCCTGCGCCAACGCGACGACCCTGACCAACCCCAACGCCTGCTACGAGGTACGCGATCCGCTCGACCTCGCGGTCGTCTCCTCCGCGCTGATGGGTGCCTGCCTCGGCTTCCTGTGGTGGAACACCTCGCCGGCGAAGATCTTCATGGGCGACACCGGTTCGCTGGCGCTCGGCGGTGTGCTCGCGGGCCTCGCGATCTGCTCCCGCACCGAGCTGCTGCTCGCCATCCTCGGCGGCCTGTTCGTGCTCATCACCATGTCGGTGGTCATCCAGGTCGGCTCCTTCAGGCTCACCGGGAAGCGGGTCTTCCGGATGGCACCACTCCAGCATCACTTCGAACTCAAAGGCTGGTCCGAAGTCCTTGTGGTGGTCCGGTTCTGGATCATTCAAGGCATCTGTGTGATTGTCGGACTGGGCCTCTTCTATGCGGGATGGGCAGCGGACAAGTGACCGACTGGCAGGGCAGGAACGTCACCGTCGCGGGACTCGGCGTCTCCGGCGTCCCCGCGGCCAGGGTGCTGCACGGCCTCGGCGCGCACGTCACCGTCGTCAACGACGGCGACGACGAGCGGGCCCGCGCCCAGGCGGCCGAGCTGACGGCACTCGGCGTGACCGTGCGCCTCGGTGACGGCGACACCCTGCCCGAGGGCACCGACCTCATCGTCACCGCGCCCGGCTGGCGGCCGGACAAGCCGCTGTTCGCCGCCGCCGAGCAGGCCGGCGTGCCCGTCTGGGGCGACGTGGAGCTGGCCTGGCGGCTGCGCGGCCCCGACGCCCCGCCCTGGCTGGCCGTCACCGGCACCAACGGCAAGACCACCACCGTACGGATGCTCGCCGCCATCCTCCGGGCGGCGGGCCTGCGCACCGCCGCCGTCGGCAACATCGGCGTCTCCCTGCTCGACGCGGTCCTCGGCTCCCCCGAGCAGGCCGAGTACGACGTCCTCGCCGTGGAGCTGTCCAGCTACCAGCTGCACTGGGCGCCCTCGCTGCGCGCCCACTCCGCTGTCGTCCTGAACCTGGCACCGGACCACCTCGACTGGCACGGCTCCATGGAGGAGTACGCCGCCGACAAGGGCCGCGTCTACCAGGGCAATCGGGTCGCCTGCGTCTACAACGCGGCCGACAAGGCCACCGAGGACCTGGTGCGCGCCGCGGACGTCGAGGAGGGCTGCCGGGCCATCGGCTTCACGCTCGGAGCCCCGGCCCCCTCCCAACTCGGCGTCGTGGACGGCATCCTGGTCGACCGCGCCTTCGTGGCGGACCGGCAGCGCAACGCCCAGGAACTCGCGGAGGTCGGCGACATCGACCCGCCCGCGCCGCACAACATCGCCAACGCCCTTGCCGCCGCGGCCCTCGCGCGCGCCTACGGCGTGCCCGCCAAGGCCGTACGGGACGGCCTGCGGGCCTTCACCCCGGACGCCCACCGCATCGCGCACGTGGCCGACGTGGACGGCGTCGCGTACGTCGACGACTCCAAGGCCACCAACACGCACGCGGCACAAGCCTCGTTGGCCGCCTACGAGTCCGTCGTGTGGATCGCCGGCGGCCTCGCGAAGGGCGCGACCTTCGACGAACTCGTCGCCGGGGCGGCGGCGCGGCTGCGCGGCGCGGTCCTGATCGGCGCGGACCGCGCCCTGATCCGGGAAGCCCTCGCGCGACACGCGCCGGAAGTACCCGTCGTCGACCTCGACCGGACCGACACTGGGGCGATGCTCCAGGCGGTCCAGGAGGCGAAGCGGCTCGCACGGCCCGGCGACACGGTGCTCCTCGCGCCCGCCTGCGCCTCCATGGACATGTTCACCAACTACAACAAGCGCGGTGACGCGTTCGCGGAGGCGGTACGCGAACTCGGCGCGGGCGCCTGACGGCGGTTCTCGGCCACGGCGGGTGCTCCGGGACCCATGGAGGGACGCGTGACTCGGAAGTGGCTGGCGGCGCCCGGACGGACCGGAGCGCCCCCCGGCGGGCGTGCCCCCCGCGGCTGGTCAGGAGCCGGCGATGCCCGGTAGCCGCACGGGGCGCCCTCCGGTGCAGCGGTCCGTACGGCGGCCCGCGGCACCCCCCAAGGGCCCAAGGGACCATCCGCTGCGCGCCCTGCGCGCCCTGCGCCACCGCGCGAAGCGGGCCTGGGACCGGCCGCTCACCGCGTACTACCTGATCCTCGGCGGCAGTCTGCTGATCACCGTGCTCGGTCTGGTGATGGTCTACTCGGCCTCCCAGATCACCGCGCTGCAACTGTCGCTGCCCGGTTCGTACTTCTTCCGCAAGCAGTTCCTGGCCGCCGCCATCGGCGGCGGGCTGCTGTTCGCCGCCGCCCGCATGCCGGTGAAGCTGCACCGGGCGCTGGCCTACCCGATCCTCGCGGGCGCCGTCTTCCTGATGGCCCTGGTGCAGGTGCCGGGGATAGGAATGGCGGTCAAGGGCAACCAGAACTGGATCGCCCTCGGCGGCTCGTTCCAGATCCAGCCGAGCGAGTTCGGCAAGCTCGCGCTGGTGCTGTGGGGCGCCGACCTGATCGCGCGCAAGCAGGACAAGAAGCTGCTGGCCCAGTGGAAGCACATGCTGGTGCCGCTCGTCCCGGTCGCCTTCCTGCTGCTCGGGCTGATCATGCTCGGCGGCGACATGGGGACCGCGATCATCCTGACGGCGATCCTGTTCGGGCTGCTGTGGGTCGCGGGGGCGCCGACCCGGCTGTTCGTCGGCGTGCTGTCGATCGCCGCCACGCTCGGTGTGATCCTCATCAAGACGAGCGACAACCGGATGGCCCGCCTCGCCTGCATCGGCGCCACGGAACCCAAGGAGGGCGTCGCCGACTGCTGGCAGGCCGTGCACGGCATCTACGCCCTCGCCTCCGGCGGACTCTTCGGCTCCGGGCTCGGCGCGAGCGTGGAAAAATGGGGCCAACTCCCCGAGGCCCACACCGATTTCATCTTCGCCGTGACCGGTGAGGAACTGGGCCTCGCGGGCACGCTGTCGGTGCTGGCCCTCTTCGCGGCTCTAGGCTATGCGGGTATCCGCGTGGCCGGACGCACGGAGGATCCCTTCGTGAGGTATGCCGCGGGAGGCGTGACGACCTGGATCACCGCCCAGGCGGTGATCAACATCGGTGCGGTGCTCGGCCTGCTGCCGATCGCCGGCGTCCCCCTCCCGCTGTTCTCCTACGGAGGATCCGCCCTGCTGCCGACCATGTTCGCCATCGGGCTGCTGATCGCCTTCGCGCGCGACGAGCCCGCTGCGCGAGCGGCGCTTGCGATGCGGCAACCTCGCTTTGGTAGAAAGCGGGCGGGGGGCTCCGGCTTCGGCCGGGAGCCTCGGAGATGGAACACGATGCGACGGCGTGCCTCGGCGGCGCGTTCGTCCGGAGAGCGGTGAATTTCGGTGCATGTCGTACTCGCCGGCGGGGGCACCGCGGGCCACATCGAGCCCGCGCTCGCCCTCGCGGACGCCTTGCGCAGGCAGGACCCGACCGTGGGGATCACGGCCCTGGGCACGGAGCGCGGCCTGGAGACCAGGCTCGTTCCCGAGCGCGGCTACGAGCTGGCGCTGATCCCCGCGGTGCCGCTGCCGCGCAAGCCCACACCCGAGCTGATCACCGTGCCGGGCCGGCTGCGCGGCACCATCAAGGCGGCCGAGCAGATCCTGGAGCGCACCAAAGCGGACGCCGTCGTCGGCTTCGGCGGCTATGTCGCCCTGCCCGGCTATCTGGCCGCCAAGCGCCTCGGCGTGCCGATCGTGATCCACGAGGCCAACGCCCGCCCCGGCCTGGCCAACAAGATCGGTTCCCGGTACGCGGCCCAGGTCGCCGTCTCCACACCGGACAGCAAGCTGCGCGGCGCCCGCTACATCGGCATCCCGTTGCGCCGCTCCATCGCCACGCTGGACCGGGCCGCCGCGCGCCCGGAGGCCCGCGCGATGTTCGGCCTGGACCCGAACCTGCCGACGCTGCTCGTCTCCGGCGGCTCGCAGGGCGCCCGCCGCCTCAACGAGGTGGTCCAGCAGGTCGCTCCCTGGCTCCAGCAGGCCGGCATCCAGATCCTGCACGCGGTCGGCCCGAAGAACGAACTGCCGCAGGTCCACCAGATGCCCGGGATGCCCCCCTATATCCCGGTAAGTTATCTGGACCGGATGGACCTCGCGTACGCCGCGGCCGACATGATGCTCTGCCGTGCGGGCGCGATGACCGTCGCCGAACTCTCCGCCGTCGGGCTCCCGGCCGTCTACGTCCCGCTGCCCATCGGCAACGGCGAACAGCGCCTGAACGCCCAGCCGGTGGTGAAGGCCGGCGGCGGGCTCCTCGTCGACGACGCGGAACTCACGCCCGAGTGGGTGCAGCAGAACGTCCTGCCCGTGCTCGCCGATCCGCACCGGCTGTACGAGATGTCCCGCGCCGCGGGCGAGTTCGGCCGCCGGGACGCCGACGACCTGCTCGTCGGCATGGTGTACGAGGCGATCGCCTCGCGTCGCCCATAACGGATCGGCGAGTGAGCCGAAGGGGCGCGCCGGTGTCGAGAGGTCGGGCGCGGGGAGGCCCGAAGGGCTGAGCACGGCCGGGCTCTCGCGACCGGCCGAGGCGCCCCGGAGGTGAACCGAGCCCAGAAAGGGAGCAAGCGTGGCCGGACCGACCACCGCCGAGCGCGGGGAACGCCAGCAGGAGTCGTCCGGCCCGCCGCCCGCCGGGCGATCGAGGAGGCCCCGCCTTCGTACGATCGTCATTCTGGCCGTCGCCGCCGTCCTCCTCACGAGTGGTTCTGTCTGGCTGTTGTACGGCTCACCGTGGCTGCGCGTGGAGCGCGTCTCCGTCTCCGGGACCCGGGTACTGACCCCCGCGCAGGTGCGTTCCACCGCCGCCGTTCCGGTCGGGGCACCGCTGGTGTCCATCGACGCCGCCGCGATCGAGGCCCGACTGTGCAGGAAACTGCCGCGAATTGACTCCGTCGACGTCGTCCGGTCATGGCCGCACCAAATCAGCGTGAAGGTGACCGAGCGCACTGCGGTTCTCGTCATGCACAAGGGCGGGGACTTCGTCGAAGTGGACCACGAGGGTGTCCGTTTCGCCACGGTCGCGCAGGCGCCGAAAGGCGTTCCCGTACTGGAATTGGCCATCTCCCGGACGGGTACGGCCGCGGCCGGCCTGCGGCGTTTCGGCACCGACGGCCTGGTGCGCGAGGCGGTGCGGATCGCCGCCGACATTCCGCCCGCCGTCGCCCGTACCACCCGCACCCTCAAGGTCCGCTCCTACGACAACATCTCACTGGAGTTGGGCGGCGGCCGGACGGTCTCGTGGGGGAGCGCCGAGAACGGCCCGGCGAAGGCCCGCACGCTCACCGCCCTCATGAAAGCCGCTCCCGACGCACGGCACTTCGACGTCACGGTGCCCACCGCACCGGCGTCATCGGGGAGTTGACGCACATCAGCGCAGGCCAGCACCCTGGGTGGGCAGCGCTACGGCTGATCACATAGGGTGAAAAGAAAAACGGGAGGTTCGGCGTGTTCGTTGAACGTGCGCCACTTGTCGACTTAGTGTCCTGTCCGGAAGAGTCCAAGGAACAGGCACACTGGTAACCCTAAACTTCAGCGTTAGGGTTCGGGTCGGCTCTCGGACCGTCCCATTCGGCATCAGTCGTCGGATCGCGGCAAGGCCGCGAGGCGGCGACACGTAATCGAGGCGAGAGGCCTTCGACGTGGCAGCACCGCAGAACTACCTCGCAGTCATCAAAGTCATCGGTGTCGGCGGCGGTGGTGTCAATGCCATCAACCGGATGATCGAAGTCGGTCTCAAGGGCGTCGAGTTCATCGCCATCAACACCGACGCGCAGGCGCTGTTGATGAGCGACGCCGACGTCAAGCTCGACGTCGGCCGCGAACTCACCCGCGGGCTCGGCGCGGGCGCCAACCCGGCCGTCGGCCGCAAGGCCGCCGAGGATCACCGCGAGGAGATCGAGGAGGTCCTCAAGGGGGCCGACATGGTCTTCGTGACGGCCGGTGAAGGCGGCGGCACCGGCACCGGCGGCGCGCCCGTCGTGGCCAACATCGCACGCTCCCTGGGCGCCCTCACCATCGGCGTGGTCACCCGCCCCTTCACCTTCGAGGGCCGGCGCCGCGCCAACCAGGCCGAGGACGGCATCGCCGAGCTCCGCGAAGAGGTCGACACCCTCATCGTCATCCCGAACGACCGGCTGCTGTCCATCTCGGACCGCCAGGTCTCGGTGCTCGACGCCTTCAAGTCGGCCGACCAGGTCCTGCTCTCCGGTGTCCAGGGCATCACCGACCTCATCACCACGCCCGGCCTGATCAACCTCGACTTCGCCGACGTGAAGTCGGTCATGTCCGAGGCCGGCAGCGCCCTCATGGGCATCGGCTCGGCCCGCGGCGACGACCGCGCGGTGGCCGCGGCCGAGATGGCGATCTCCTCGCCGCTGCTGGAGGCGTCCATCGACGGCGCCCGCGGCGTGCTGCTCTCCATCTCCGGCGGCTCCGACCTCGGTCTGTTCGAGATCAACGAGGCCGCCCAGCTGGTCAGCGAGGCGGCCCACCCCGAGGCCAACATCATCTTCGGCGCGGTCATCGACGACGCCCTCGGCGACGAGGTGCGGGTCACCGTGATCGCGGCCGGCTTCGACGGCGGCCAGCCGCCGGCCCGACGGGAGAACATGCTCGGCTCGGCCTCCGCATCGGGCCGCCGCGAGGAGCCCGCACCGGCCCGGCAGCCCGAGAGCCGCCCGTCCTTCGGCTCGCTCGGCAGCGTGACCCCGAAGGAGGAGCCGGAGCCCGCGCCCGCCCCGGTCAGCGAGGCGCCGGTCGCACCGCCCATCCCCCCGGCGCCGCGCACCTACGCGGACAGCGCGGCCGAGGAGCTGGACGTGCCGGACTTCCTGAAGTGATAGGACAGCGCGACACCGTGAACGGCGCGCACTTCGCCTTCACCGACAGGTGGGGCGGGGTGAGCGCCGTTCCGTACGAGGAGCTGAACCTCGGCGGAGCGGTCGGTGACGACCCCGACGCCGTACGCGCCAACCGCGAACTGGCCGCCAAGGCGCTGGGGCTCGACGCGGCGCGGGTGGTGTGGATGAACCAGGTCCACGGCGCCGGTGTCGCCGTGGTCGACGCCCCCTGGGCGGACCGGCCGGCGCCGGAGGTCGACGCCATCGTCACCGTCCGGCCCGGGCTCGCGCTCGCCGTGCTCACCGCCGACTGCACGCCCGTCCTGCTCGCCGACCCCGTCGCCCGGGTCGCCGCCGCGGCCCACGCGGGCCGGCCCGGCCTGGTCGCCGGGGTGGTCCCCGCCGCGGTCCGGGCGATGATGGAACTGGGCGCGGACCCGTCCCGGATCGTCGCCCGCACCGGGCCCGCCGTCTGCGGCCGGTGCTACGAGGTGCCGGAGGCGATGCGCGCCGAGGTGAGTGCCGTCGAACCGGCGGCGCACTCCGAGACGAGCTGGGGCACACCGGCGGTCGACGTGAGCGCCGGCGTGCACGCGCAACTCGATCGGCTCGGGGTGCGCGACCGGGCGCAGTCACCGGTGTGCACGCTGGAGTCGGATGATCACTTCTCGTACCGCCGCGACCGCACCACCGGGCGGCTCGCGGGCTATGTGTGGCTGGACTGATGGGGCATGACGGACCGTAGGGATGAGATCGCCGCGAATCTGGCGACAGTGGAGGAACGGATCGCCGCGGCCTGTGCGGCGGCCGGACGCAAGCGGGAGGAGGTGACCCTGATCGTGGTCACCAAGACCTACCCGGCGAGCGATGTACGGATCCTGTCGGAACTCGGTGTGCGTCATGTGGCGGAGAACCGCGACCAGGACGCCGCACCCAAGGCGGCCGCCTGCTCGGATCTGCCCCTTGTGTGGCACTTTGTCGGTCAGTTGCAGACCAACAAGGTGCGTTCCGTGGTCGGTTATGCCGATGTCGTGCAGTCCGTCGATCGCTCCCGGCTCGTCACGGCGCTCTCGAAGGAGGCCGCGCGCGCCGGACGCGAGGTGGGCTGCCTCATCCAGGTCGCCCTCGACGCGACGGAGCCCGTGGGCACGGCGGCGCCGGCGCGGGGCGGGGTTCCGGGAGGCGAGCGGGGCGGTGTGGCGCCGGGCGGAATCGCAGAGTTGGCCGGCCTCGTCGCCGGCGCGCCGGGGCTTCGGCTCGACGGGCTGATGACCGTCGCTCCGCTCGCCGGCGAGTACGCCGGCCGTCAACGCGCCGCCTTCGAGCGGTTGATGGATTTGTCGACTGACCTGCGCCGAGCCCATCCGGCTGCCACCATGGTCTCCGCAGGGATGAGCGCGGACCTCGAACAGGCCGTGGCGGCCGGGGCGACACATGTGCGCGTCGGCACCGCGGTACTCGGAGTCCGCCCCAGGCTCGGGTAACGTCGCCAAGAAGTCGGACCACAGCAGAAAATATGGTCAATGTCGCCGAAAGGCGGCGCAACGACCTCGTGGATCGCGGGCACTTGGCAGTCGTCAGTCGATCCACCACAGAGCGGAGGACTCAGAGCATGGCCGGCGCGATGCGCAAGATGGCGGTCTACCTCGGCCTCGTGGAGGACGATGGGTACGACGGCCGCGGATTCGACCCCGACGACGACTTCGAGCCCGAACTGGACCCGGAGCCCGAGCGGGACCACCGACGGCACGAGCCGTCACACCAGTCGCACGGATCACATCAGCCCCAACGGGGCGAATCGGTACGAGTGGTGCAGCCGCCGGCGCCGCGCGAACCGGTGTCCCATCCGGCTTCGCTATCCGCGGAATCCGGACGTCCCGCGCGTATCGCGCCCGTGGCATCCATCACACAAGAACGTCAGTCCCTGGAGAAGAGCGCACCGGTGATCATGCCCAAGGTCGTGTCCGAACGAGAGCCTTACCGGATCACCACGCTTCACCCCCGGACCTACAACGAGGCCCGTACCATCGGGGAACACTTCCGTGAGGGCACTCCGGTGATCATGAATCTGACTGAGATGGATGACACAGACGCGAAGCGACTTGTCGACTTTGCGGCCGGTTTGGTGTTTGGTCTTCATGGCAGCATCGAGCGGGTGACGCAGAAGGTGTTTCTGTTGTCGCCTGCTAACGTCGATGTCACGGCGGAGGACAAGGCCCGCATCGCAGAGGGCGGGTTCTTCAACCAGAGCTGAGACGCAACACCGGACAGCGCACGGAAACAGGGGAGAGGGAAGCACGGATCATGAGCGTGTTCCTGGACGTGGTCTACATCGCGCTGATGTGCTTCCTCATCGTGCTCATCTTCCGGTTGGTCATGGACTACGTCTTCCAGTTCGCCCGCTCATGGCAACCCGGCAAGGCGATGGTGGTCGTTCTGGAGGCCACCTACACTGTCACCGATCCACCGCTCAAGCTCCTGCGGCGGTTCATCCCGCCGCTGCGTCTCGGGGGCGTGGCGCTCGATCTGTCCTTCTTCGTACTGATGATCATCGTCTACATCCTGATCGCGATCGTGAGTCGGCTGTGAGCGATGTGAACTACCGTCTTGCCGAATGCCGACGACTACGTTGAGGTGAAGAGATGCCGTTGACCCCCGAGGACGTGCGGAACAAGCAGTTCACGACCGTCCGCCTCCGAGAAGGCTATGACGAGGACGAGGTCGATGCCTTCCTCGACGAGGTCGAAGCCGAGCTGACCCGTCTGCTCCGTGAGAACGAGGACCTGCGCGCCAAGCTGGCGGCCGCCACGCGGGCCGCCGCGCAGAACCAGCAGAACATGCGCAAGCCCCCGGAACAGGATCAGCAACAGGGCATGCGAGGTCCGGGCGCTCCGGTGCCCGCCGGCATATCGGGCCCGCCGCAGCAGCAGATGGGTGGCCCCATGGGTGGGCCGCCCCAGCTGCCGAGCGGTGCCCCGCAGCTGCCCGCCGGTCCCGGTGGTCAGGGCGGTTCGCAGGGTCCCGGCCCGATGGGTCAGGGTCCTATGGGTCAAGGTCCTATGGGCCAGGGCCCGATGGGTGGTCAGCCCCCCATGCAGCAGCAGATGGGCGGTCCGATGGGCGGCCCCCCCATGGGCGGTCCGATGGGCGGCCCCGGTCAGGGCCCCGGTGGCGACAGCGCCGCCCGTGTCCTCTCGCTGGCCCAGCAGACCGCCGACCAGGCGATCGCCGAGGCCCGCTCCGAGGCCAACAAGATCGTCGGCGAGGCCCGCAGCCGCGCCGAGGGTCTGGAGCGTGACGCCCGTGCCAAGGCCGACGCCCTGGAGCGGGACGCGCAGGAGAAGCACCGTGTCGCCATGGGCTCCCTGGAGTCCGCGCGCGCCACGCTGGAGCGCAAGGTCGAGGACCTGCGCGGCTTCGAACGCGAGTACCGCACGCGCCTGAAGTCGTACCTGGAGTCGCAGCTGCGTCAGCTGGAGACCCAGGCCGACGACTCGCTGGCCCCGCCGCGTACCCCGGCCGCCGCCTCCCTGCCGCCGTCCCCGGCGCCTTCCATGGCCCCGGCCGGCGCCGGCGCCCCGTCGTACGGCGGCAACCAGACGATGGGTGGTCCGCCCGCGCCGCCCGCCCCGTCCTACGGCGGTCAGCAGCAGATGTCCCCGGCGATGACCCAGCCGATGGCTCCCGTCCGTCCGCAGGGTCCGTCCCCGATGGGCCAGGCCCCCTCGCCGATGCGTGGATTCCTCATCGACGAGGACGACAACTGAGGGCCGCCGGACGGTAAGTAGTACGCCGTAGGCGTCGGCAGCGTTCACAGGGCGGGGCCCCGGATCTCGATCCGGGGCCCCGCCCTTGTGCTCCGCGCGTTCACGGCGTCCGCGGCGGCTGCGGCGCGTTGAGGCGTGTTGAGGCGGACACCGACGCCGGTTCGGTGTCGTGTGCCTGAGGTGCCCGTGTGCCTGAGGCGCCCGTGTGCCGGACGTGCCTTGTGCGGCATGTGGGGCAGAAGTGCTCTGTGGAACATGTGTGTTGGTGCGACGCCGACACGTGTGTGGGTGCGATGCCGGAGGGCCGGCCGCCTGGGAACCCCCGGCGGCCGGCCCTCTCCGGTTCCGTCGGGCTACGCCTTGCGCAGGCGGAAGGTCAGCGACAGCCCCTCGTCGGTGAACGGGGTCCCATAGGAGTCGTCCGCCTCACCCTGGGCGAAGTCCGTGGCCAGGACCTCCTCGGCGATCAGGCCCGCATGCTCGGACAGCGCCGCGATGACCGCCGGGTCCGTGGCGGTCCAGCGCAGCGCGATCCGGTCCGCCACGTCGAGGCCGCTGTTCTTGCGGGCCTCCTGGATCAGCCGGATCGCGTCACGGGCGAGTCCCGCCTGCCGCAACTCCTCGGTGATTTCCAGGTCGAGGGCCACGGTGGCGCCCGAGTCCGAGGCCACCGACCAGCCCTCGCGCGGGGTCTCGGTGATGATCACCTCGTCCGGGGCGAGGGTGACCGTCTCGCCGTCGACCTCCACGGACGCCGTGCCCTCGCGCAGCGCCAGGGACAGCGCCGCCGCGTCGGCGTCCGCGATGGCCCTGGCGACGTCCTGGACGCGCTTGCCGAACCGCTTGCCCAGCGCGCGGAAGTTCGCCTTGGCCGTCGTGTCGACGAGCGAGCCGCCCACCTCCGAGAGCGAGGCCAGGGAACTGACGTTCAGCTCGTCGGTGATCTGCGCGTGCAGCTCGGGGTGGAGGGACTCGAAGCCCGCGACCGCGACCAGCGCCCGGGACAGCGGCTGCCGGGTCTTCACGCCCGACTCCGCGCGCGTGGCGCGGCCCAGCTCCACCAGCCGGCGGACCAGGACCATCTGCCGCGACAGCTCCGGGTCGATCGTGGACAGCTCCGCCTCCGGCCAGGACGCCAGGTGCACCGACTCGGGCGCGCCCGGGGTGACCGGCACGATCAGGTCCTGCCAGACGCGCTCCGTGATGAACGGGGTCAGCGGGGCCATCAGCTTCGTCACCGTCTCGACGACCTCGTGCAGGGTGCGCAGCGCGGCCTTGTCGCCCTGCCAGAAGCGGCGGCGCGAGCGGCGGACGTACCAGTTCGAGAGGTCGTCGACGAACGCGGACAGCAGCTTGCCGGCGCGCTGGGTGTCGTACGCCTCCAGGGACTGCGTCACCTGGTCGGTGAGCGCGTGCAGTTCGGAGAGCAGCCAGCGGTCCAGCAGCGGGCGGTCGGCCGGTGCCGGATCCGCCGCGGACGGGGCCCACTGCGACGTACGCGCGTACAGGGCCTGGAAGGCGACCGTGTTCCAGTAGGTCAGGAGCGTCTTGCGGACGACCTCCTGGATGGTGCCGTGCCCCACGCGGCGGGCCGCCCAGGGTGAGCCGCCCGCCGCCATGAACCAGCGCACCGCGTCCGCGCCGTGCCGGTCCATGAGGGGGATCGGCTGGAGGATGTTGCCCAGGTGCTTGGACATCTTGCGGCCGTCCTCGGCGAGGATGTGGCCCAGGCAGACGACGTTCTCGTACGACGACCTGTCGAAGACCAGGGTGCCGACCGCCATCAGCGTGTAGAACCAGCCGCGGGTCTGGTCGATGGCCTCGGAGATGAACTGCGCCGGGTACCGGCTCTCGAACAGCTCCTTGTTCTTGTACGGGTAGCCCCACTGCGCGAACGGCATCGAGCCCGAGTCGTACCAGGCGTCGATGACCTCCGGGACGCGCGTGGCCTGCTTGGCGCACTCGGGGCAGGCGAAGGTGACCTCGTCGATGAACGGGCGGTGCGGGTCGAGGCCGGACTGGTCGGTGCCGGTCAGCTCGGTGAGTTCGGCGCGGGAGCCGACGCAGGTGAGGTGGCCGTCCTCGCAGCGCCAGATCGGCAGCGGAGTGCCCCAGTAGCGGTTGCGGGACAGCGCCCAGTCGATGTTGTTGGTCAGCCAGTCCCCGTACCGGCCGTGCTTGACGGTCTCCGGGAACCAGTTGGTCTTCTCGTTCTCCGCCAGCAGCCGGTCCTTGATCGCCGTGGTACGGATGTACCAGGACGGCTGCGCGTAGTAGAGCAGCGCCGTGTGGCAGCGCCAGCAGTGCGGGTAGCTGTGCTCGTACGGCACGTGCCGCAGGAGCAGGCCGCGCGCGGCGAGGTCCGCGGTGAGCTTTTCGTCGGCCTTCTTGAAGAAGACGCCGCCCACCAGCGGGACGTCCTCCTCGAAGGTGCCGTCCGGGCGGACCGGGTTGACGACCGGCAGGCCGTAGGCGCGGCAGACCTTGAGGTCGTCCTCGCCGAAGGCGGGGGACTGGTGGACCAGGCCCGTACCGTCCTCGGTCGTCACGTACTCGGCGTTGACCACGTAGTGGGCCGGCTCGGGGAACTCCACCAGCTCGAACGGGCGCCGGTAGGTCCAGCGCTCCATCTCGGCGCCGGTGAACGTCTGCCCGGTGGTCTCCCAGCCCTCGCCGAGCGCCTTGGCGACCAGCGGCTCGGCGACGACCAGCCGCTCCTTGCCGTCGGTCGCGACGACATAGGTGACCTCGGGGTGTGCCGCGACCGCCGTGTTGGACACCAGGGTCCACGGGGTGGTCGTCCACACCAGGAGCGCGGCCTCGCCCGCGAGGGGTCCGGAGGTGAGCGGGAAGCGGACGTAGACGGAGGGGTCGACGACCGTCTCGTAGCCCTGGGCCAGCTCGTGGTCCGACAGGCCCGTGCCGCACCGCGGGCACCAGGGGGCGACCCGGTGGTCCTGGACCAGCAGGCCCTTGTCGAAGATCTCCTTCAGCGACCACCAGACCGATTCGATGTACTCCGGGTCCATCGTGACGTAGGCGTCGTCGAGGTCGACCCAGTAGCCCATGCGGGTCGTCAGCTCGGAGAAGGCGTCGGTGTGGCGCAGGACGGACTCGCGGCACTTGGCGTTGAACTCGGCGATGCCGTACGCCTCGATGTCCTGCTTGCCGGAGAAGCCCAGCTCCTTCTCGACCGCCAGCTCCACCGGCAGGCCGTGGCAGTCCCAGCCCGCCTTGCGGCCCACGTGGTAGCCGCGCATGGTGCGGAAGCGGGGGAAGACGTCCTTGAAGACGCGGGCCTCGATGTGATGGGCGCCGGGCATGCCGTTGGCGGTGGGCGGGCCCTCGTAGAACACCCACTCGGGGCGGCCCTCGGACTGCTCCAGGGTCTTGGCGAAGATCTTCTGCTCGCGCCAGAAGTCGAGCACCCCGTGTTCCAGGGCGGGCAGGTCCACCTGGGCGGGCACCTGGCGGTACGTCGGCGCTGTCATCTGCGGGCTTCCTCCAACGGAGAGTGCTGCCTTCCGTCGGAGGGACGAGAGCCTTCTGGCCTGTCGACGCCGTGTGCGGCGCGCTCCCGCGGTACCACCCTCCTTGGCCCCCCGGTGCGTCGCAGACGCCGGTGAGCCCCCTCATTGAGGCGCGATGCCGGTTCTACTGGCCGTGGTGGGTCCTCCACGGCGTTCTTCCGGCGGCTCCGGGGTGATCTTCACATCGCGCTCGCCCCCGGGCTTCCACCGTCCCCGGGTCGCTCTGGGCTGCGTACGCCGCTACTCGTCCCCATCCACGCTTTTCGCTCCGCCCAGTGTACGGCGCCCCGGCGACAGCGGCCGAACCGGTTTCCGGCACCGGTGGCGGGGGATCCCCGCAGGTGGTGAGATGACCCGAATGGAGAGGTACGGGTGTTCGTATCCTGGGATGCCCGGCTCGGCGGATTACCCGGCGGGCAGCTGGGCACAACGCTTGAAGGCTTGCCGCGCGGGGGTCGCGGGGCGGGCGGATCGGGCGGCGTGCCCCGTTGCCGCGGGACTCAAGTCGATTTATCGTCCCAGCACGATTCGCGAGCAAGATCACAATATGTGAAGGGGCCGCGGCCATGGTGGTGAAGAAGACCGCCGTACAGCAGTCGGCATCGGGCAGGTCCCGGGCCGCTGCCGCGGGTGCCTCCGGCGGCCCGGCCAAGGGCTCGGGAGGCAAGAAGAGCACGCAGGCACGGGCCGCGAAGACGACGCCCGCGTCGAAGCGGGCGCCCTCGAAGAAGGCGGCCGGGACGGCGGGGGAGAAGGGTCGGGCCAAGGAGACCGCCGCGACGGCGACTCCCCGGAAGGCCGCCCCGCGGAAGAAGACGGCCGAGAAGGCCATGGGCAAGCAGACGGCACCGAAGCCCGCCGAGGAGACCGCCCTGAAGGGGCCGGCCGCCGAGGAGCCGCAGCCGAAGAGGCCGGCCGCGAAGAAGCAGGCCGTGCGGGAGACGGCAGCGAAAAAGACGACTACGAAGGAGACGGCCGCGAAGAAGCCGGCTGCGAAGAAGACGGCGGCGGCCGAGAAGCCGGCCGCTGAGGAGACGGCGCGGAAGAAGACGGTCCAGAAGAAGGCCGCCCAGAAGAAGACGGTCGCCAAGAAGGCGGCCAAGGGGTCGGCGGCCGCCGAGCGGACGGTGGCGCAGGAGGGCGGCTCCCCGAAGGACGCCGCCAAGGGCGCGGGCAGGAAGAGCACGGCCAAGAAAGCGGACGCGGCGCAGGCCGCGAAGCAGACGGGAGCCACGACAGTGGTTGCGAAGAAGACTCCTGGCACGGCCACGGCGGCCGGCACCGCCGTCCCCAAGGCACGCATCGCCGCGGCGGCGGAACCCGGCGAGCTCGCCGTCCGCCCCGGCGAGGACCCCTGGACGCCGGAGGAGGTCGAGGAGGCCCGCGCGGAACTGCTGTCCGAGGAGACACGGCTGCGCACCGAGATCAGCTCCTCCGAGGCGTCGCTCGTGGGCCTGATGCGGGACTCCGGGGACGGCGCGGGCGACGACCAGGCGGACACCGGCACCAAGAACATCACCCGCGAGCACGAGATGGCGCTGGCCGCCAACGCGCGCGAGATGCTCCTCCAGACCGAACGCGCCCTGCAACGGCTGGACACGGGCACGTACGGCCTGTGCGAGAACTGCGGCAACCCCATCGGCAAGGCCCGGATGCAGGCGTTCCCGAGGGCCACCCTGTGCGTCGAGTGCAAGCAGAAGCAGGAACGCCGCTACTGAACGCGTGGGCCGTCCCGGGCGTGCCGTAGTCTCATCCTCAGTCAGGTACCTAGGTTGAGGGACTCACGTGGCAGAGGCGGAGCGCATCATCGGTACGCCGGACACCCCGGACGAAAGCGACGAGCGGACGGCCGGAGCGGACCAACAGGACATCCCGGCCGAGCGGCCCCGGGGCAGGCGCCGGATCGCCGTGCTCTTCGCGGTGGCCGTCTTCGCGTACGCCCTCGACCTGGTCAGCAAGATGATCGTGGTCGCGAAGCTGGAGCACCATGCGCCGATCGAGGTCGTCGGGGACTGGCTGGAGTTCAACGCCATCCGCAACCCCGGCGCCGCCTTCGGGGTGGGACAGGCATTCACGATCATCTTCACCGTGATCGCGGCGGCCGTGATCGTGGTGATCATCCGTCTGGCCCGCAAGCTCTACAGCCTGCCCTGGGCGATCGCGCTCGGGCTGCTGCTCGGCGGCGCGCTCGGCAACCTGACCGACCGGATCTTCCGTTCCCCGGGCGTCTTCGAGGGCGAGGTCGTCGACTTCATCGCCCCCAAGGGCTTCGCGGTGTTCAACCTGGCCGACTCGGCGATCGTCTGCGGCGGCATCCTGATCGTGCTGCTGTCGTTCCGCGGCCTCGACCCGGACGGCACCGTCCACCGGGACTGACCGCGGCGGACCCCGGATCCGGCCCACCGGGCCGCGGGACTCTCGTACGGGAGTGCCGGTCCCGTCCGGCATACTCGACGGGTGAGCACGATTCCCGAGATCCGTACCCTGCCCGTGCCGGACGGCCTGGAGGGCGAGCGCGTCGACGCCGCCATCTCCCGCATGTTCGGCTTCTCCCGGACGAAGGCGGCGGAGCTGGCCGCGGCGGGCAAGGTGCAGGTCGACGGGGCGGTGGTCGGCAAGTCGGAGCGGGTGCGCGGCGGGGCCTGGCTGGAGGTCGAGATGCCGCAGGCGCCCAGTCCGGTGCAGGTGGTCGCCGAGCCGGTCGAGGGCATGGAGATCGTGCATGACGACGAGGACGTCGTGGTGATCGTCAAGCCGGTCGGCGTCGCGGCCCATCCGTCGCCGGGCTGGAGCGGTCCGACGGTCATCGGCGGGCTCGCCGCCGCCGGCTACCGGATCTCCACCTCCGGCGCGGCCGAGCGCCAGGGCATCGTGCACCGCCTCGACGTCGGCACGTCGGGCCTGATGGTGGTCGCCAAGTCGGAGTACGCGTACACGTCGCTCAAGCGCCAGTTCAAGGAGCGCACGGTCGACAAGCGCTACCACACGCTGGTCCAGGGCCACCCTGACCCGACCAGCGGCACCATCGACGCGCCCATCGGCCGCCATCCCCAGCACGACTACAAGTGGGCGGTCACCGCCGACGGAAAGCCCTCCGTCACGCACTACGACCTGATCGAGGCGTTCCGCGCGGCCTCCCTGCTCGACGTGAAGCTGGAGACCGGCCGCACCCACCAGATCCGGGTCCACATGGCGGCCCACCGCCACCCCTGCGTCGGCGACCTCACCTACGGCGCCGACCCCACGCTCGCCAAGCGGCTGCGCCTCGGCCGCCAGTGGCTGCACGCCGTGCGCCTCGGCTTCGAGCACCCCGGGGACGGCACCTGGGTCGAGTTCGCCAGCGACTACCCCGAGGACCTGCGGCAGGCGCTGGACCGGGTCCGTGAGGAGACCTACGCGTGACCCCGTCGTACGCGGTGCGCGTCGCCGAGGACAGCGCCGACCGCGAGGCGTGCTTCGCGGTGCGCAAGGAGGTCTTCGTCGTCGAGCAGGGGGTCCCGCAGGACATCGAGTACGACGCGTACGACGCCGTCGCCGTGCATGTCCTCGCGGTGCGCGAGGACGGGGAGCCGCTCGGCGCCGGCCGGCTGCTGTACGGCGCGCAGGCCGCCGAGAAGACCGGCGGCGACCCGTCGCTCGGCTCGCTGGGGCGGCTCGCGGTCCGCCGGGAGGCGCGCGGGCTCGGCGTCGGCGTGGCCCTGGTGCGGGCCATCGAGGAGGCGGCACGCGCGCGTGGCCTGACGGCGGTCGACCTGCACGCCCAGACACACGCTCTCGGCTTCTACGAGCGGCTGGGCTATGTGCCGTACGGGCCGGAGTACCCGGAGGCGGGGATAGCCCATCGGGCGATGCGGCGGGCCCTGTAGCCGTCGGTGCCGGGCGGGCGCAAAGCGGGACATGGCAGGCTTGAACACTGTTGTGTGATCGTCGACTCCCGGAGCGCTGGCCGTGGATCAGTTGGCCCTGTTGTTCGTGTTGCTGCTCGGGGCCCTGGTCAGCGTCCCGGTGGGGGACCGGCTCGGGCTGCCGGCGCCGATCCTGGTGACCCTGCTCGGCATCGTCCTCGCGGTGCTCGACTTCGTGCCGAACGTGAACATCCCGCCCGAGCTGATCCTGCCCGCGCTGCTGCCGCCCCTGCTGTACGCGGCGGTGCGGCGCACGTCCTGGCGGCAGTTCGCGGCCAACAAACGGCCGATCTTCCTGCTGGCCGTCGCCCTGGTGTTCGTCACGACCGTCTGCGTGGCCGTCGTGGCCAACGCGATCGTGCCCGGACTGCCGATCGCCGCCGCGGTGGCGCTGGGCGCGCTGGTCGCCCCGCCCGACCCGGTCGCCGCCACCGCCGTCGCCGGGCAGCTGGGACTGCCACGCCGGCTGGTGTCGATCCTGGAGGGCGAGGGGCTGTTCAACGACGTCACCGCGATCGTGCTGTACCACGTGGCGATCGCCGCCGCCGTCAGCGGCGCCTTCTCGCCCTGGCGGGCCGGGCTCGACCTGGTGCTGTCCGCCGTGGTCGCCGTCGCCGTGGGACTCGCCCTTGGCTGGGGCGCGAACAAGCTGATGGACGTGCTCGGGGACGCGACGCTGCAGATCGGGCTGACCCTGCTCGTGCCGTATGTGTCCTATGTGCTCGCCGAGGAGCTGCACGGCTCCGGCGTGCTGGCCGTGCTCACCACCGCGCTGTTCATCTCCGAGTACGCCACCGACGCCGACGACGTGATGACCCGGCTCGCCGGGCACACCTTCTGGGACATCGTCGACACGCTCGTCACCGGGGTCGCGTTCGGCCTGATCGGGCTCGAACTGCACAACGCGATCCGGACCGCCGCCGGTCACTGGGCCCAGATGCTCGGCTGGGCCGCCGCCGTGGTGGGCGTCGTGGTGTTGGTGCGGCTGCTGTGGCTGCTGCCCGCCACCTGGCTCACCAAACGGCTGCACGCGAAGCGGGACTTCGACGAGGACATCCCGATGAGCCTGCGCGAGACCGTCGTCATGTGGTGGTCGGGGATGCGCGGGGTGGCCTCGGTGGCCCTGGCGCTGGCCATCCCGCTGAAGACCGAGAACGGTTCACCGTTCCCCGACCGGGACGAGATCGTGTTCATCGCGTTCGGGGTGATCATGGCGACGCTGGTGCTCCAGGGGCTGACCCTGCCGTGGCTGGTGAAGCGGCTCGGCGTGCGGGCCGACACGGAGCGGGAGAAGGAGTTCGAGAAGGAGCTGGCGGTGCGGGCGGCGCGGGCGGCCAAGCGGAGGCTGCGGGAGATCGAGGAGGTCGAGGACCTGCCGGAGGAGCTGTCCGAGCAGATGCTGCGGCGGGCCTTCGACATCGGCGTGCGGATCAGTCCCGACATCGGCGAGGAGGAGCGCCGCGAGGCGCATGACAAGCGGGTGCGGCGGGTCAAGCGGCTGCGACGGATCCAGGCGGAGCTGCTGAGCGCGGCACGGCACGAGGTGCTGGCGGCGCGGAGCGAGCCGGGGGCGGATCCGGAGATCGTGGACCGGGTGCTGCGGCATCTGGACGTGCGCAGCCTGCGCTGAGGCGATCGGTTCGGCTGGTCCGGCCGGTTCGGTCGGCTTGGTCGGCTCAGCCGGGTGCGGGACGGCGGTCGGGTCGGGGTGCCGGCCTGGAGTACCGGTCCGGGCGCCGGTCTGTGGATGCCGGTCCGCCGGTCCGCGAGTGGTCATATGAGCACATGGGGGCTGTGGATATCCGGAGGCCCAGGCGGCGCCCCGCTCGTACTCTCGGATCATGGCTCGCAACATTGTGATCAGTGGTGGTGGGACGGGGATCGGCCTCGCGGCGGCCCACGTCTTCGCGGCGGACGGGGACCGGGTGCTGCTGCTCGGCCGCCGCGGCGGGGTGCTGGAGCAGGCGGAAGTGCCGGGGGCGCTGACGTACGCCGCCGACCTTCGCGACCCGGCGGCCGTGCGCGGTGTGGCGCGGTTCGTCGCCGAGGAGTTCGGCACCGTGGACGTGCTCGTGCACAGCGCAGGCGGCAACGGGGGCCGGGAGGCCGAGGCGCCCGTCGAGGACCCCCTCGACGCCGTTGCGCACACCTGGTCGGTCAACTTCCGCATCAACACCCTGACCGCCGTGCTCCTCACGGAGGCACTGAAGGAACGGCTCGCCGAGCCCGGCGGGCGGGTGCTGTTCCTCAGCTCCATCGCCGCCTACCGCGGCTCCGGAACCGGGGCGTACGCGGCGGCCAAGGCCGCCCTGCATCCGTACGCCCATGATCTGGCCCGGCAGTTGGGCCCGCGCGGCATCACCGTGAACGTGGTCGCGCCCGGCTATGTGGAGGACACCGAGTTCTTCGGCCAGGGGATCGAGGAGGCGAGACGGGAGCGGCTGGTCGCCGAGACGTCCACCGGCCGGGCCGGCACCCCGGGGGACGTCGCGGCCACCCTGCACTGGCTGGCCTCACCGGGCGCAGCCCACATCACGTCCCAGATCGTCCAGGTCAACGGAGGTGCGGAACGCGGCCACTGACCGAGCCGGCGCGAGGGCCGGCCGGCGAGGTCACCCGCGGTCCGTCCGTGGCGGCTCGTGCGCCCGCCGCGAGGCAGGGCCGTCCTGGGCGGGGATGCCGCCCGGCGGCTGCACCGCGTCCGCGGTGTTCACCCGGGGCAGCGCGTACGGGTGCTCCGCGCCCAGCCAGCGGATCATCTGCTCGCGCACCGTGACCCGGACCGTCCACACGTCGTCCGAGTCCTTGGCGGTCACCAGGGCACGGACCTGGATGGTGTTCGGCGTCGCGTCGGTGACCGCGAGGTTGCAGGCGCGGCCGTCCCAGGCCGGGCACTCGCGCAGGATGTCGCGCAGCTTCTCCCGCATCGCCTCCAGCGGCGCCGAGTGGTCCAGGTGCCAGTAGACGATGCCGGTCATCTGCGGGGTGCCGCGCGACCAGTTCTCGAACGGTTTGGAGGTGAAGTACGACACCGGCATGGTGATACGGCGCTCGTCCCAGGTCCGCACGGTCAGGAAGGTCAGCGTGATCTCCTCGACCGTGCCCCACTCGCCGTCCACGACCACCACGTCGCCGAGCCGCACCATGTCGCCGAACGCGATCTGCAGCCCCGCGAACAGATTGGCCAGCGTGGACTGGGCGGCGACACCGGCGACGATGCCGAGGATGCCGGCCGAGGCCAGCAGCGAGGCGCCGGCCGCGCGCATCGCCGGGAAGGTCAGCAGCATCGCCGCCGCTGCCATCACGCCGACCACGGCGGCCACCACACGCATGATCAGCGACACCTGGGTGCGCACCCGGCGGACCCGCGCCGGATCGCGGTGCGCGCGGGCGTAGCGGGAGTAGGAGGTCTCGACGATCGCCGCCGCGATCCGCACCACCAGCCAGGCCGCCGACCCGATCAGCACCAGGGTCAGCGTCCTGCCCACGGCGACCCTGTGGTCCGGCAGCAGGCGCGCCGACTCGTAGGAGCCCCGGAGCAGGGCCGACGACAGCACCAGCTGGTAGGGGATCCGGCCGCGCCGCAGCAGGCCCCACAGCGGGGTCTCGTGGTGCCGTGTGTCGGCCTTGCGCAGCAGCAGGTCCGTGGCCCAGCCGATGAGCAGGGTCAGAACGACACAGCCACCGACCACGACGAGGGGGCGGAGCACGTTTTCCATGCCTGAGAACGTAACCGGCTCCGGCGGCCCTGAACCTGCGGATCGGTGACGGGAGGGATGGGGCCGTGCGGCGTTGTCGTACCCGGCTGGCACGATGGCGGCATGAACATCATGCTCTTTCACTCGGCCTACGGCCTCAGACCGGCGGTGCGCGCCGCGGCCGACCGGTTGCGGGCCGCCGGGCACGAGGTGTGGACGCCGGACCTCTTCGCGGGGCGCACGTTCGAGACGGTCGAGGAGGGCATGGCCTGCAAGGACGAGATCGGCAAGGAGGAGCTGCTGAAGCGGGCCGTGCTGGCGGCGGCCCCCTACTCGGAGCGCGGGCTGGTGTACGCCGGGTTCTCGCTCGGCGCCTCCCTCGCGCAGACCCTGGCCCTCGGTGACGAGAAGGCGCGCGGCCTGCTGCTCCTGCACGGCACGTCGGACCTCGCGCCGGGCGTCTCGGTGGACGGCCTGCCGGTCCAGCTGCATGTGGCCGAGCCGGACCCGTTCGAGACGGACGACTGGCTGAGCGCCTGGTATCTGCAGATGGGCAGGGCAGGCGCGGACGTCGAGGTGTACCGGTACGCCGGGGCCGGCCATCTGTACACCGACCCCGGGCTGCCGGACTACGACGAGGAGGCGGCCGAGGCCACCTGGCGGGTGGCGCTCGGCTTCCTCGACGCTCTGTAGTCCCCGGCTGCGCCAAGGCGGCCCCTGGCTGCACCGGGTCGGTCCCGGCTACACCGGGTCGTAGGCGCGCTCGACCTTCTGGGTGCCGGTGCGTGTGCGGTACGAGCGCGCCCAGGAGGAGGTCGCGTCCGCGGCGGTGCGGTCGGACAGGGTGTAGTAGTCCATCTGCGCGCGGTCGGCGGTGAGGTCGAGGACGCCGTAGCCGTGGCGGTCGGTGTCGACCCAGTGGACGTGCCGGTTGGCGGCGCGGATGATCGGCGCGGCGACCGCCGAGACGGTGCCCTCGGGGACCTTCACGATGTCGTCGAGGTTGTCGGAGGTGACCGAGGTGACCACGAACTCGGTGGCGGCCGACGGCGACAGCGGGTAGGTCCCGGCGTCCACGGGCACATCGTTGGCCCAGGCCATATGGATGTCGCCGGTGAGGAAGACCGTGTTGCGGATGGCGTTCGAGCGCAGATGGGCGAGGAGTTCGCGGCGGTCGTCGGTGTAGCCGTCCCACTGGTCGGTGTTGAGGGCGAGCCCTTCCTGGGGAAGGCCGAGCAGCTTGGCGAGCGGCTTGAGCAGATCGGCGGTCAGCGAGCCGACCGCGAACGGCGCGATCATCACCGAGTTGCCGACCAGCCGCCAGGTGGTGTCGGACGCCTTCAACCCGGCCTTCAGCCAGTCGAGTTGAGCGCGGCCGGTGATCGTGCGGTCCGGGTCGTCCACCGCGCCGCTGCCCGTGGAGACCTGCTGCGAGCGAAAGGAGCGCAGATCGAGCAGGGACAGGTCGGCGAGCCTGCCGAAGCGCAGCCGGCGGTAGGTGGTGCCCTCCGTGGCCGGGCGCACCGGCATCCACTCGAAATAGGCATGCCGGGCGGCGGCCTGGCGGGCGCTCCAGGTGCCCTCGGCGCCCTCGGTGTGGTTCTCGGCGCCGCCGGACCAGGCGTCGTTGGCGAACTCGTGGTCGTCCCAGATCGCGATGACGGGCGCCTGCTGGTGCAGGGCCCGCAGATCGGGGTCGGTCTTGTACGCGCCGTGCCGGGCGCGGTAGTCGGCGAGCGTGGTGATCTCGTGCGTGGGGGTGTGCGGGCGGACGACCCGGCCGCGGGTCCCGTAGTCGCCGGACCCGTACTCGTAGATGTAGTCGCCGAGGTGCAGCCAGGCGTCCAGGTCGCCGCGCGCCGCGAGATGGCGGTACGCGGCGAAGTGGCCGGCCTCCCAGTTGGCGCAGGAGACCACGCCGAAGCGCAGGCCCGTGACGGTCGCGTCCGCCGCCGGCGCGGTGCGGGTGCGCGCCACCGGGGAGTCGGTGCCGCCGGCCGAGAAGCGGAACCAGTAGTCGGTGCCCGGCCTCAGGCCGCGGATGTCGGCCTTGACGGTGTGGTCGGCCGCCGCCGTCGCGGTCACGGAGCCCCGGGCGACGACGTCCAGCAGGGCCTTGTCGCGGGCGACGACCCAGCTGACCTCGGTGTCCGGGCCGATGCCGGAGCCGGGGACGGCATCGGCGCCCGGGGTCACCCGGGTCCACAGCAGGATGCCGTCGGGCAGAGGGTCGCCGGAGGCGACGCCGTGCAGGAAGGCGGGGGCCTGGGCGGCGGCCCGGGCGGGCAGCGCGGCGGCGAGTGGGGCGGCGGCTATGGCCGCGCCGGCGGTGGCCGCGGCGGCCTTGACGACCGTACGGCGGCGTGGCGAGGGGGAGTTGGTGCCCTCGGATGCTCTGTATCGACTGGTCACGACCGATCAGGTTACTGATCGGTATGAACGAGAGCGGGCGAACGGGGGAAGTTCGCCCGCTCTTCATCCGGGGGCCCGGTCCGGCCGGGCGTCAGCCCTTGAGGGCGGCGTCCACGACCCGGTTGAAGTCGTCCACCGTCATGGGCGGATTGCCCTGGCTGTCGGCGGTGAGCGTCTTGCCGTCCATGACGAAGCTCGGGGTGCCCGTCACGCCGTCCTTGTTGGTGTCGAAGGTCTTCGACATGGCGAGGGCCCAGGCGTCGTAGGTGCCGTTCTTCACCGCGTCCTGGAACTTGGTGTTGCCCTTCAGCGCCGGCACGGTGTCCGCGACCTCGATGAGGTAGTCGTCGCTCTTGAACTTGTCGTCGGTCTCCTGCGGGTGCCACTTCGCCGAGTAGAGGGCCGCCTTGTAGTCGAGGAACGCCTCCGGGCTGACGTTCAGCGCGGCGCCCATGGCGCTCATCGCGTTCTTGGAGCCCTCGCCGTTGCTGCCGACCTTGCCCTTGCCCAGCGAGTCGCCGTCGAGGAAGGTGCCGCCGATGTACTGGATCTTGAACTTGCCGTCGTCGATGTCCTTCTTCAGGGTCGGACCGACGGTCTGCTCGAACTGGGCGCAGACCGGGCAGCGCGGGTCCTCGAACACCTTGAGGGTCTTCTTGGCGCTGCTCTTGCCGATCTCCACGGTGGTGCCGTCGGTGCCGGTGGTGTTGGCCGGGGCGACGACCTTGTCGTCCTTCTGGGCCTCCCAGTAGCTGGGCTTGTTGGCCTGGACGACGGCGAAGCCTATGCCGCCCGCGGCGGCGAGCACACCCACCACCGAACAGGCCACGACGAGCTGCCGCCTGATCTTGGCGCGCTTGGCCTGCCGCTCGCGTTCCTCGCGCAGCCGCTCCCGGGCCGCCGTCTTCGCCGCCTGGCTGTTCCGCTTGCTCATATTGGTGATCTCCATGTGGGACGCGCACATGTCGTACGCGGGATACGTGTGAGGGGACTTCTGGTGCTCAGCTGTGTCCGGCCCGCCGCGACGGGCCGGCGGCCTCGCTCAGGCGAGGGCCGAAGAGCCCGACGGGGCCGGAGGGCACGAGCACGGCGGTCCACGCCGTCCCAGGGAGTGCACGAGGAGCCGGTCGCGGGCGGCGGCCGCCCGCGGCGCGGGACGCGGCAGCCGGCGCGCCGGAACGAGCCGCACCGTCACCGCCACCGCGGCCACCGCCAGCAGCAGCGGCCGGAACGTGGTGGCGGCCACCGCGCGCAGCAGCTGCGCCAGCGCCCGCTCGCCGCGGCGCAGCCAGCAGGCCGCGAGGAGCCCCACGCCGACATGCGCGGCGAGCAGCAGCCAGGCGGCGGCCGGGTCGGCGTGCGCGAGCAGCGCGGAGGCGCGGCCGGGGCCGCCGGTCACCTGGGCCAGCGGGGCGCCCACGGTGCCGCCCTGGCACAGCACGTCAAGGCCCACCGCGCGCAGCGGGCCGGCCACCGGGCCGCCGGCCCGCCCGTAGCAGGCGTGCTGGCCGGTGGTGAACACCGTGTCGGCGGCCAGCTCCAGCGGAATCAGCAGGGCCGCGATATGGCCGAAACCGCGTTCTCGGCCCGCGAGCGCGTACGCGGTGACGAAGACGCCGGCGGCGACCGCGGCCACCGTCGGCAGGGGCAGCGGGGCCCGTGACAGCAGCACGTGCGAGGCGGTGCTGAGCGTCACGACGAAGGCCGTGAACAGCGCCGCGCGCACGGCTCTGAGCTGGGTCCCGGATATGTCCATAGCGCTGGAGAGTCTGTCACGTCCTCATGTAAGAGACCCCTAAAGGGTGCCTGTGAGTTCGGCTGGTCACAGCCCCGGGATCCGGCCGTTGCGGAACAGGTCGACGAAGATCTGGTGGTCGGCACGCGCGCGTGCGCCGTAGCGGTGGGCGAAGTCGGTCAGCAGCGCGGAGAAGCCGTCCTCGTCGGCGGCGATCGCCGCGTCGATGGCCCGCTCCGTGGAGAACGGCACCAGGGACTCGCCGGAGGTGTCGTCCGCCGCGGCGTGCATCGTCGCGGTGGCCCGGCCCAGGTCGGCGACGACGGAGGCGATCTCCTCCAGGTCGTCGATGTCGCCCCAGTCCAGGTCCACGGCGTACGGCGAGACCTCGGCGACCAGCTGGCCCGCGCCGTCCAGCTCGGTCCAGCCCAGCCACGGATCGGCGTGCGCCTGCAGCGCACGCTGGGAGATGACCGTGCGGTGGCCCTCGTGCTGGAAGTAGTCGCGGATCGCCGGGTCGGTGACATGCCGGGAGACGGCCGGGGTCTGGGCCTGCTTGATGTAGATCACGACGTCGTTCTCCAGGGCGTCGCTGTTGCCCTCCAGGAGGATGTTGTACGACGGCAGCCCGGCCGAGCCGATGCCGATGCCGCGCCGCCCCACGACGTCCTTCACGCGGTAGGAGTCCGGGCGCTCCAGCGAGGACTCCGGCAGCGTCTCCAGATAGCCGTCGAAGGCGGCGAGCACCTTGTAACGGGTCGCCGCGTCCAGTTCGATGGATCCGCCGCCGGGCGCGAAGCGGCGCTCGAAGTCGCGGATCTCGGTCATCGAGTCCAGCAGTCCGAAGCGGGTCAGCGAGCGCGCGTCACGCAGCGCGTCCAGCAGCGGACCCTGCGCCGTGTCCAGCGTGAAGGGCGGCACCTCGTCGCGCTTGGCGCCGGTGGCCAGGGCGTGGACGCGCTCGCGGTAGGCGGACGCGTACACGGCGACCAGGTCGGTGATCTGCTCGTCGCTCAGCGCCTTCGCGTACCCGATGAGGGCGATGGAGGCGGAGAAGCGCTTCAGGTCCCAGGTGAATGGGCCGACGTACGCCTCGTCGAAGTCGTTGACGTTGAAGACCAGGCGGCCGTTGGAGTCCATGTAGGTGCCGAAGTTCTCCGCGTGCAGGTCGCCGTGGATCCACACGCGCGAGGTGCGCTCGTCCAGGTACGGCCCGGCGAGTATCCGTCCGGCACCCCGCTCGGCGTACTCGGCGTCGAGGTCGTGGTAGAAGAGGCACGCCGTGCCCCGGTAGAACGCGAACGCCGAGGCCGCCATCTTCCGGAACTTCACGCGGAACGCGGCCGGGTCGGCGGCCAGCAGCTCGCCGAAGGCGGTGTCGAAGACGGCGAGGATCTCCTCGCCGCGCTGCTCGTCGTTGAGCTGGGGGACCGACATCGCTGGGTGCCTCCTGGTGCGGATGGTGCGTGACATGGGGGCGGATCTTCCTCCCTCCCGGCAACGTGCGACGGGTCGGGGGAGTGCCCGTGCTCTCGGGATGAAGGTACGCGGGGCAGCCCGCCGGGTGTCAGTGCCGAGGCATAGACTTCGACGCTGTCCCCCCGGACCGTCCGCAGCCGATCGGAAGATCGTCGACGATTGTTTCCTTTGGAGGCCGAAACCGTGTCGAAGCCGCCCTTCACGCACCTGCACGTCCACACCCAGTACTCGCTGCTGGACGGTGCCGCGCGGCTCAAGGACATGTTCAACGCCTGCAATGAGATGGGCATGACCCACATCGCCATGTCCGACCACGGCAACCTCCACGGGGCGTACGACTTCTTCCACTCCGCGAAGAAGGCCGGGGTCACCCCGATCATCGGCATCGAGGCGTACGTCGCCCCGGAGTCACGGCGCAACAAGCGCAAGATCCAGTGGGGTCAGCCGCACCAGAAGCGGGACGACGTCTCCGGTTCCGGCGGTTACACCCACAAGACGATCTGGGCGGCGAACAAGACGGGCCTGCACAACCTCTTCCGGCTCTCCTCGGACGCGTACGCGGAGGGCTGGCTGCAGAAGTGGCCCCGCATGGACAAGGAGACCATCGCCCAGTGGTCGGAGGGCCTGATCGCCTCCACCGGCTGTCCGTCCGGCGAACTCCAGACCCGGCTGCGCCTCGGCCAGTACGACGAGGCGCTGAAGTCGGCCGCCGAGTACCAGGAGATCTTCGGCAAGGACCGCTACTTCCTGGAGCTGATGGACCACGGCATCGACATCGAGCGCCGGGTCCGCGACGGCCTCCTGGAGATCGGCAAGAAGCTCGGCATCCCCCCGCTGGTCACCAACGACTCGCACTACACGTACGCGCACGAGGCGACCGCCCACGACGCGCTGCTGTGCATCCAGACCGGCAAGAACCTCTCCGACCCCGACCGCTTCAAGTTCGACGGCACCGGCTACTACCTGAAGTCCACGGACGAGATGTACGCCATCGACTCCTCGGACGCCTGGCAGGAGGGCTGCCGCAACACGCTGCTGGTGGCCGAGCAGATCGACACCACGGGCATGTTCGAAAAGCGCGACCTCATGCCCAAATTCGACATCCCCGAGGGCTACACCGAGGTCACCTGGTTCCAGGAGGAGGTCCGCCGCGGCATGGCGCGCCGCTTCCCCGGCGGCGTCCCCGAGGACCGCCAGAAGCAGGCCGAGTACGAGATGGACGTCATCATCCAGATGGGGTTCCCGGGCTACTTCCTCGTGGTCGCCGACTTCATCATGTGGGCCAAGAACAACGACATCGCGGTCGGCCCCGGCCGCGGCTCGGCGGCCGGTTCCATCGTCGCGTACGCCCTCGGCATCACCGACCTCGACCCGATCCCGCACGGCCTGATCTTCGAGCGGTTCCTCAACCCCGAGCGCATCTCGATGCCCGACGTCGACATCGACTTCGACGAGCGTCGGCGCGTCGAGGTGATCAGGTACGTGACGGAGAAGTACGGCGCCGACAAGGTCGCCATGATCGGCACCTACGGCACCATCAAGGCCAAGAACGCGATCAAGGACTCCGCGCGCGTGCTCGGCTACCCGTACGCGATGGGCGACCGGATCACCAAGGCCATGCCCGCCGACGTCCTCGGCAAGGGCATCCCGCTGTCCGGCATCACCGACCCGCAGCACCCCCGCTACTCGGAGGCCGGCGAGGTCCGCGGGATGTACGAGAACGAGCCGGACGTGAAGAAGGTCATCGACACCGCGCGCGGTGTGGAGGGCCTGGTGCGGCAGATGGGCGTGCACGCCGCCGGCGTGATCATGTCCAGCGAGACCATCACCGAGCACGTCCCGGTGTGGGTGCGGCACACGGACGGTGTGACCATCACGCAGTGGGACTACCCGAGCTGTGAGTCGCTGGGCCTGCTGAAGATGGACTTCCTGGGCCTGCGCAACCTCACGATCATGGACGACGCGGTCAAGATGGTGAAGGCCAACAAGGGCGTCGACATCGACCTCCTCGGCCTCCCGCTCGACGACCCGACGACCTTCGACCTGCTCCAGCGCGGCGACACCCTCGGCGTCTTCCAGTTCGACGGCGGCCCGATGCGCTCGCTGCTGCGCCTGATGAAGCCGGACAACTTCGAAGACATCTCCGCCGTGTCCGCCCTGTACCGGCCGGGCCCGATGGGCATGAACTCGCACACCAACTACGCGCTGCGCAAGAACGGCCAGCAGGAGATCACGCCGATCCACCCGGAGCTTGAGGAACCCCTCAAGGAGGTCCTGGACGTCACCTACGGCCTGATCGTCTACCAGGAGCAGGTGCAGAAGGCCGCCCAGATCATCGCGGGCTACTCGCTCGGCGAGGCCGACATCCTCCGCCGTGTCATGGGCAAGAAGAAGCCCGAGGAACTGGCGAAGAACTTCACCATCTTCCAGGCCGGCGCCCGCAAGAACGACTACAGCGACGAGGCCATCCAGGCCCTGTGGGACGTGCTGGTCCCGTTCGCCGGCTACGCGTTCAACAAGGCGCACTCGGCCGCGTACGGACTGGTGTCGTACTGGACCGCGTACCTCAAGGCGAACTATCCGGCCGAGTACATGGCCGCGCTGCTGACCTCCGTCAAGGACGACAAGGACAAGTCGGCGGTCTACCTCAACGAGTGCCGCCGCATGGGCATCAAGGTGCTCCCGCCGAACGTCAACGAGTCCGAGTCGAACTTCGCCGCGCAGGGCGACGACGTGATCCTCTTCGGCCTCTCCGCGGTGCGCAACGTCGGCACGAACGTGGTCGAGTCGATCATCAAGTGCCGCAAGGCGAAGGGGAAGTACGCCTCCTTCCCCGACTACCTCGACAAGGTCGACGCGGTGGTGTGCAACAAGCGCACCACGGAATCGCTCATCAAGGCGGGCGCCTTCGACACGATGGGCCACACCCGCAAGGGCCTCACCGCGCAGTACGAGCCGATGATCGACAATGTGGTCGCGGTCAAGCGCAAGGAGGCCGAGGGCCAGTTCGACCTCTTCGGCGGGATGGGCGAGGACACCGGGAGCGAGCCCGGCTTCGGCCTCGACGTGGAGTTCACCACCGAGGAGTGGGAGAAGACCTATCTGCTCGCCCAGGAGCGGGAGATGCTGGGTCTGTACGTATCCGACCACCCGCTCTTCGGCCTGGAGCACGTGCTGTCCGACAAGGCCGACGCGGGCATCGCCCAGCTCACCGGGGGCGAGCACGCGGACGGCGCGGTCGTCACCATCGGCGGCATCATCTCGGGCCTGCAGCGCAAGATGACCAAGCAGGGCAACGCCTGGGCGATCGCCACGGTGGAGGATCTGGCGGGCTCCATCGAGTGCATGTTCTTCCCGGCCACGTACCAACTGGTGTCGACCCAACTCGTCGAGGACGCCGTGGTGTTCGTCAAGGGCCGGCTCGACAAGCGCGAGGACGTGCCGCGGCTCGTCGCGATGGAGCTGATGGTCCCGGACCTGTCCAACGCGGGCACCAACGCGCCCGTGGTGCTCACCATCCCGGCGCTCAAGGTGACCCCGCCGATGGTCAGCCGCCTCGGCGAGATCCTGAGCCACCACAGGGGCGACAGCGAGGTCCGGATCAGGCTCCAGGGCCCGCGCAAGACGACGGTGCTGCGGCTCGACCGGCACCGGGTGAAGCCGGATCCGGCGCTGTTCGGCGACTTGAAGGTGCTGCTCGGCCCGTCCTGCCTGGCCGGCTGACCTCCCGCCGCGGCCGACCGCGCGGCGGGCCCGGCGGCCCGTACCGCCGACGAGGGGCGCACCCGTGCAGGGTGCGCCCCTCGTGTGCCTGGGTCGCGAAGGCCCCGTCGGGCCGTCGCGAGTCCGAGCCGGCGCGCGTCAGTTGTGGCCGAAGCTCTTCTTCTGCTTACGGGCACCATCCGCCGGGCCGCCCTGGGCGTGCGCCATCGACGCCTCGTGGGACTCCGTCGTCGTCCGCGGCGACTGCTGCCGGGCCTGCTCGGTCTGCGCGGCGCGGTTCTGCGGGGCGGCCTGCTTGCGGTTCTTGTTCTTGGCCATGGTGATCTGCCTCCTGTGGGGAACTAGGGGTCAGGGCCGCCATCAGATTCACATAGGCTGACAACAGTCGCATTTCGGATAATTACCGTGCGTGACAGGGCAGGTCGGGACAAACAACCCGGATACGCCACGCCGAAGATCGAGTTCGAGCCGTTAACCCTCGCGTGGTCGGGCAGACTCGAAGCACAGCCTGAAGCAAACCTCCCGGGAAGAGGGTGAGTCGCGTGGACCGCTGCATCGTCCTGGTGGACGCTGGGTATCTGCTGGGGGCCGCCGCCAGTCTCCTCGCCGGTGAGCCCTCCCGCTCCCGCATCACCGTCGACCACGCCGCGCTCATCCAGGCGCTGCGCGAACGCGCCGAGGCCGACACGGAACGGCCGTTGCTGCGCATCTACTGGTTCGACGGCGCCCCCGACCGGGTCCCGCAGCCCGAACACCGCCGGCTGCGCGTGATGCCCCGCGTCACCGTCCGGCTCGGCGCCCTGACCCGCAGCGACGGACGCTGGGCGCAGAAGGGCGTGGACGCGGCCATGCACGCCGAGCTGACCGAACTGGCCCGCAACCGCGCCTGCTCCGACGTCGTCCTGGTCACCGGCGACGGCGACCTGCTGCCGGGCATGATGGCCGCCAAGGAGCACGGCGTCGCCGTCCACCTGTGGGCCGTACAGGCCGCCGACGGCGACTACAACCAGTCCGAGGACCTGGTCGCCGAGGCCGACGAGCGGCGCGTCCTGGACCGTACGTGGATCACCAAGGCCGTACGCGCCAAGGAACTCACCGGCATCTGCGCACCGCCGCCCGCGCCCCGGCCCGAGATCGCCGCGATCCTCTCCGCGCCGCTGCCCGAGTCGGCGCTGACCGCCGCCGAACCGCCCGCCGCCGAGGACGCCGAGCGTGCGCCGGCGGCCGGGTCGGCGCAGGACGGCGCGCAGGAACGGGTGCCCGCGCCCAAGGGCGTACCCACCCCCAAGGACCTCGCCGCGCTGCGCGCCCCCGGCGCCCAGGCCGTCCAGCACCCCGCGACCGCGACCCTGCGCTGGTCCTCCGACAAGGGCTGGGTGGACCGGCCCGGCCTCCCGGCCGAGTCCCCCGACGCCGCCTCCATGCCGACGCTGGCGCAGCTGACCACGGCCGAGCAGCGCTGGGCCGACCGGGAGGAGGACATCACCACGGTCGGCGGCGACCCCTACGAGGTCGGGCAGGTCTTCGCCCGGCGCTGGATGTCCCGCCTCGGTGACACCGGCCATCTGCAGAAGCTGTCCGGCATGTACCCGCGGGTCCCGCACCGCATCGACGGCGAGCTGCTGAGGTACGCCGCCCGCTTCGGGCTCCTCGCCCACAAGGACGACCAGATCGACGAGCACGACCGTTACGCCATCCGGGCGGGGTTCTGGCGGGAGATCGACGTCCGCACCGCCGCCGAGCACGGCCCCGGCGCGGAGCGGGCCGAGCCGACGGCCCCCAACGCAGAGCGGGCGCCGCGCACCCCTTAGGCTCGTCCCTTGTGATGACGCGCGCGGCACAGGCACCTCGGCACCGGGATGACGTCGTGTGCGCGGTGCGCGGACTGACCAAGACCTATCCGGCGGTGCGCGGACGGCGCGGCGCCGCCGGCACGCCCGAGGTGCGCGCCACCGACGCGGTGGACCTGGACGTCCGGCGCGGCGAGATCTTCGGACTGCTCGGGCCGAACGGGGCCGGCAAGTCCACCCTGGTGCGGCAGGTGACCGGGCTGCTCAGGCCGGATCACGGCGGCGTCGAGATCCTGGGCCATGACATCGTGCGCCACCCCGAGCGGGCCGCCCGCATCCTCGCCTACCTCGGCCAGGAGTCCACCGCCCTCGACGAGCTGACCGTGTCCCTGGCCGCCGAGACCACCGGGCGGCTGCGCGGCCTCGACGTACGCCAGGCCCGCGCCGAGCGGGACGCCGTACTGGACGAACTGGGGCTCGCCCCGATCGCCGGGCGGGCCCTGAAGAAGCTGTCCGGCGGGCAGCGGCGGCTCGCCTGCTTCGCCGCCGCGCTGGTCGGCGAGCGCCCGCTGCTCGTCCTCGACGAGCCGACCACCGGCATGGACCCGGTGGCCCGGCGCGCGGTGTGGGCGGCCGTCGACCGGCGGCGCGCCGAGCACGGCACGACCGTGCTGCTGGTCACCCACAACGTCATCGAGGCCGAGACCGTCCTCGACCGGGTCGCCGTCCTCGACCGGGGCCGGGTCATCGCCTGCGACACCCCCGCCGGACTCAAGGAGCGGGTGGCAGGCGAGGTGCGGGTGGAGCTGGTGTGGCGGGAGCGGGCGCCGCTGGAGGTGCCCGAGGTCGCCGTGCTGCGGGACCAGGCCGTGGAGTCCGGCCGCCGCTGGACGCTGCGCCTGGGGCCCGAGGAGGCCAGGGCGGTCGTCGCCACGGTCACCGGCGGGGCCGCCTTCGCCGCCCTGGACGACTTCACCCTCGCCACGCCCAGCCTGGAGGACGTCTACCTGGCGCTGGGCGGCGCCGCGCGGCAGGGGCTGGTGAAGGCATGACCGGGACCCCGAGGAGCGTGGCGCGCACGATGAGCGCCGGGGCCGTCGCGTCCGTACCGTCCCCGTGGGACGGCCCGGCCGCCGTGGGGGAACCGGGCGTCGCAGGGAAGAGGAGCAGTACGACGTGAGCGTCACACCCGTGAAGGTGCCGGCGGGCAGGGCCCCGACCGTGGCGGACACGGCCGGCGGCCCGGCCCGGCTCGGACCGCGCGCGCGGCTGTGGCCGTCGCTGATGGCCGTCTACCGGGCCCAGCTGTCCCGGGCCCGGGTGGCGCGGATCCCGCTGCTGTTCGTCGCGACCTTCCAGTCGGTCGGCATCATGATCATGATGCGGGGGGTGGTGGACACCCGCGGCGAGGCGCAGTCCGTGGTGGCCGGTTCGTCGATCGTGGTCGTCGCCTATGTGGCGCTCAACCTGCTCGCCCAGTACTTCGGGCAGCTACGGGCCAGCGGTGGGCTCGACCACTACGCCACGCTGCCGGTGCCGCCCGCGGCGGTGGTACTGGGCGCGGCGGCCGCGTACGCGTCCTTCACCGTGCCGGGGACCCTGGTGACCGCCGTGTTCGGCTGCCTGCTGTTCGGGCTGCCGCTGACGAACCTGTGGATCCTGCTCGCGGTGATCCCGCTCGCCGGAGCCGCGCTCGCCGGGCTCGGCGCGGCCTGCGGACTGCTCGCGCCGCGCCCCGAACTGGCCACCCTGCTCGGACAGTTGGGCATGTCGGCGGCTCTGCTGCTGGGCGTGCTGCCGCCGGACCGGATGCCGGAGATCGTCCGGCTGGCCCGCGATCTGCTGCCGTCCACCTACGGCGTCGAAGCGTATGCGCGGACCTTCGGGGACCGCCCCGACTGGGCCCTCGTCCTCGCTGACCTGGGCGTGTGCGCCGGGGTCGGGGTGATGTCACTGGCCGTGGCGACCTGGGCGTACCGCCGGGCCGCCGTCCGATGACGCGCCGCACAGGCCGGCCTGGCACGATGTCAGGGTGACCGCACCGCTGACTCCGCCTCCGCCGCCCCCCGACCAGTCCCCGCACCAGGTCTGGCAGGCGCCGCCCGACGGTGCGGTGGGCGGCGCGTACGAACAGGACGGTCCCGGAATGAAGTCCGAAGTGCGCGAGGCCGTGGTGGTCACCGTCGCCGTGGCGCTCTGCGGGGTGCTGCTCGGCCTGCTGTGGTGGTGGCTGGCCCCGCATGTGCCGCTGGTCGGGGACCAGGTGGGCAAGAACTGGGTGGTCTACCTGAAGGACAGCGAGGGGGAGCAGGCGATCGGCGTCGACGGCACGTTCACGCTGCTGGCCCTGGCCTTCGGCGTGGTCAGCGCGGTCGTCGTCTTCCTGGCGCGACGGCGCGGCGGAATACCGCTCGTGGTGGGGCTGGCCGTCGGCGGACTGCTCGGATCGCTGCTGGCGTGGCGGCTCGGGGTGTGGCTCGGGCCCACCCAGGACGTGATCGCCCACGCGAAGTCCGTCGGCAAGGGCGTGACCTTCCCGGCCCCGCTGAAGCTGGGCGCGCTGGGAGTGCTGCTCGCCTGGCCGGTCGCCGCGCTGGTGATACACCTCGGCCTGACAGCCCTCTTCGGCCCCCGCGACCCCGACCCCTACCAGCAGAGCCCGGACCCCCGCCACGCCCCGTACACGGCACCCCCGGCCTAGACACGCCCCGCACCGGGCATGTGACCCGGGTCCTGGGCCGGGTCGGGGCGGGTGGCCGGAGGCGGGGCTGTGTGTGCCGGCCGGGTTGTGTGGTGTGTGGGCGGGCTATGCCGGGCGGCTTCCGTGGTTGGCGCGCCGCTTCTTGGTGCGCCACCTGCGTTTTCTGGTCTTCTTCGACATGTCTCCTCTGCTTAACCGAGGAGACGGCGCCCGTCGAGGGGTCACGCACGCCCGATGGGCGCGCGGACCGCGTCGGTGAGCGCGGCCAGATCGTCGGGGGACAGCTCGACCTCCAGGCCGCGGCGGCCCGCCGAGACACAGATCGTGGCGTGGGCGGACGCCGACTCGTCGAGGACCGTACGGAGCTGCTTGCGCTGGCCGAGCGGGGAGATGCCGCCGCGGACGTAGCCCGTGGTGCGTTCGGCCAGCGCCGGATCGGCCATCACCGCGCGCTTGCCGCCCACCGCCGACGCCAGCTCCTTGAGGTCGAGGGAGCCCGCCACCGGGACGACCGCCACGGTCAGCGCGCCGTCGACGTCCGCGACCAGGGTCTTGAAGACGCGGTCGGGGCAGACGCCCATCGCCTCGGCCGCCTCCTCGCCGTAGGAGGGATGGGCCGGGTCGTGCTCGTAGGAGTGGACCGTGAAGGCCACGCCCGCGGCGGTGAGCGCCACCGTCGCCGGGGTGCCGCCCTGCTGCTTCTTCTGCTTCTGCTGCTTCTTCGGCGTCTTCGCCATCGGCTTGTGGGTCTCAGTTCAGGCTGGTCGGGCCGCGCGTCAGGTCCGACGCCGGCAAGGACGGCAGATTACGGATGATGGCCGTCTCCGCGCGAAGGAGTTTCAGCTCGTCCCGCAGCCGGGAGGCGGTGTCCGGGGCCTGGAGCAGACGCTGCTTCGTCGGGGTGTCCAGCATCATCGCCGCCGCCACGAGATAGGAGACCACCGACGGCTCGTCGGGCAGGTCGGAGCCCGTCGACAAGGACCGCTCCCGGGCCCCCGCCAGCCGCTTCTGGTACTGCCGGAACGCCCGCAGCACTCCCTCCGCCAGGGCGCCCGCGCCGTCGCCCGGCACCTCGGGCAGCTCCTCCAGCTCGGCGGTCAGGAACGGCCCCGACGCGTCCACCGACAGCAGCCGCACCCGCCGCGTCCCGGTCGCCAGCACTTCGAAGGTGCCCCCCGAGCGTTCCCGGATCGTCGCGGCGTCCGCCACACAGCCCACGCCGTGGAAGGCCCGGACCGGGTCGGCGCCGAAACCGGCGGCCGGGCCGCGCTCGGGCACCGCCGTGGGGTCCGGCATGCCCGGTGCGCTGGGCGCCACCTCGTGGCCGTCGCGGATCGCCACGACGGCGAACCGGCGCGGCTCGTCCTCGGCGGTCTTCAGCAGCTCGCGCATCATGGCGCGATAGCGCTCCTCGAAGATGTTCAGGGGCAGCACGAGCCCCGGGAACAGTACCGAGTTCAGCGGGAAGAGGGGGAGACGGACGGTGGTCACGGCGTCACAGCCTAATGGTCACCGGAGGCGGCATGTCCGCCGTGCTCACTCCGTGGTCGTCGGGGACCCGCTGCGAGGCCGCCGGGGAGAGGGGATCAGGCCGTCCCGGGTGGGCTGGCCGGCCCCCGCGGGAAGCTCCTCACGCAGCCGCAGGAACAGCCCCAGCGGGTCGTCCGACACCCGGTCCCAGGGGAAGGACGTGACGTACGGGCCGATCAGGCGGAACTGGTCCAGGGCGTCCGCCCCGCGGTCCAGGCACACCAGGACGTACGCCAGGAGATTGCGCACCTCGGCCGGCCACGGGTCGGCCGCCGGATACCGGGCGGAGAGCGCGATCGCCCGGTCCGCGGCGGCGTCCAGACGCTCCGGGGGCACTCCGGCGCCCGGGCCGAGGCAGACGAGGGCCGCGTGCGCCGGGAGTGCCTGGACGAGCGCGCCGGGCGGCGCGTCCTGGGCGGCCGACTCGGCGAAGTCGAGGCATTCCCCGTGCGAGCCGTGCCAGGTGGCGGCGAGGTAGCGCAGGGCGGCCACGTGGCAGCCGTAGTGGTGCGGGGAGCGGCGGACCGCCTCCGTCCACAGGCGCTCGAAACCGGTGTGACCGGCGCGGGCGCCGCGCGCGTGGTCCAGCGCGATCCGCCACGGCACCGGGTCGCCGGGATCGGCCTCGGTGGCGGCGGCGACCAGCGGGCACACCCCGTGCAGCAGTTCGGCCCGTGCGGGGGAGTCCCAGCACCGGTCCACCGCGAGCTGGGCGCGCAGCAGCAGGGCGTCCGGGTCGCCGGGGGCGCCGGCGTGCCACTGCTCGGCCCACTCGGGGCGGGAGCGGGCGAAGGCGGCCAGGCGCCGTACGTAGCGGTCGCGGTCCTCCCACTCGGCGGCGTCGCGGGTGGTGGCGAGCAGCTTCGCCGCGGGCTCGTACTCGCCCCGGCCGGCCGCGACCAGCGCGGGGGCCAGCCGCTCGTCGGGCGCGTCGAGCAGCACCTCGTCGTCGGCCGACGGTGCGTCGCCGTGGCGCGAGGCGGTTCGGGACCTCCGTGCGGAACGGAGCAGCGCGCGCAGCAGAGCCATGGTGTCGACCATTGAAAGTCCGCAGGTCGAGGCGGCGCCAGGGGCTTCACACAACCCACGGAAAGTTGTACGCCCCCGGGTCAAGTGAGGGTAAAAGGCAACGCTTGCCCCCTTCTGACACAGCCCCCCGAACGCAGCGCGACCAGCCCCCCGCAGGGGCGCGGGGAACTGCGCGCCCAGCCCCCACGCACCCGCAGCCAACTCACGACCCCCACGGCCCAGCCCCTACGCACCCGCAGCCGCCCCACGACCTGCGCCCCGCAGGGGCGCGGGGAACTGCGCGCCCAGCCCCCACACACCCGCAGCCAACACACGACCCCCACGGCCCAGCCAGCGGAGCTACCCGCAGCCAACTCACGACCTACAACGGCCCAACCAGCGGAGCTACCCGCTACCCCCGGCGGAGCAGCCGCGTAGCCCCCGCCGCCACCGTGGTCGCCAGGATCCAGCCCAGCAGGACCATCGCCGCGGCCAGCCACTGCCAGCCGCCGCGCAGCTGCCACTGGCTCGCCTGCCCCAGGTCGATCACCGGCAGCAGCAGGTCCAGGGCGAACAGGGCCGGGCTCCAGCCGGGATGCCCCGAGTTCATCGGCTCCAGGGTGGTGTGCGCGAAGGCGAACGCGCCCGCCGCCCACAGCACCGCCATCCACACGGCGGCCCGGCCCGGCCGGTACCCGTAGGCGACCGTCCAGTCCTGGGCGTACCCCCACAGCTTGCCGGCCAGCGGCAGCGTCTCCCGGCGCCTGCGCTGCTTGGCGAGCAGCACCTCGCGCGCGTCCTCGTCCTCGCCGGCGCCGCGCAGCACCGCGGCCAGCCGCTCGTACGGCTCCGGGTTGTACTCGGCGGTCGCCGCCGCCACCCACTCCAGCCGCCGGGTCAGCGGGAACGGGCCCCGCGGCACCAGGGTCTCGTAGCCGAAGCCGCCCATGTGCAGATTGCCCGGCCCCGGCCAGCTGCCCGCCCGGTCCACCAGGGTGACCACCCGCGCACCGGACAGCACCACCTTGCCGTGCTCCGGCCGCTCCCCGAGGAAGCGCAGCTCGGGCGTCTGCACCCGGCGCAGCGACAGCTCCTGCTCGTCGGTGAAGACGAACCGGGCCCCTTCCAGGTCGACCGCGTCCCCGAACCGCCCGTCGTCGAGCCGTACCCCGCCCTGGCACTCGAACCGCTGGATCCGGGTGCCACGGGCGGGCGTGGTGCCGCTCAGCAGCGGGTTGCCCAGGCCGGCCGGGGTCAGGTACAGGGTGCGTTCCACGGTCAGCTGGGGCGCGTTCAGGGCGAGGCGGGTGTACGGGTTGGCCAGCCGCGCGCCGCGCAGGCTCAGCGACACGCCGACCTGGGCGCTGCGCAGCCGCAGCTCGCCGTGCGACTCAAGCAACTCCGCCTGGAGGTCCTGCCCGACGGTCAGGCCGTCCGCGGCGATCGAGCGGCCCGTCCGGTCCCGGTAGACGACGGCCTGGTTGAGCAGCAGGTCCGTGCCGATGTGCGCGTCGGTCAGCCGGACCCCGTTGTGGAACCGGCAGCGCGGCAGATGCAGATCGCCCTCCGTGTGCACGCGGGCCGCCTCCAGGCGCGGCACCGAGCAGTCCACCAGCCGTACGGTCGTGAACCGGGCCTCCGGCAGCAGCACGTCCCGCTCGAACCGGCAGCCCTTCATCTCGACGTACGGCGTGACCGTGCCGCCCGCCAGGTCCAGGGTGCCGATGATCCGCAGCCCGGCCAGCTTCAGGGACGACACCCGGCCCGCCAGCGCGGGCGGCCCGTCGAGCAGCAGCCAGGCGATGATGCGGGCCCGCACGCTGCGCTCGGGCCCCCAGGGGTGCCCGCCGTGCGGATCGTCGACGACGCCGTCCCCGCTGCTCAGGTCGTAGACGCTGCCGTTGCGGAACGCCTGCCACATCCCGGCCTCGGCGGCGGTCAGCTCGTCGGGCACGTCCCCGGCGCGCAGGCCGGTCCCCTCGCTCACCGCTGTTCCCTCCTCCTTTACGGATTTACGGTCATGCTCACGATCATGTCCGCGGTCGTGTTCGCGGTCACGCGCGGGTCCACCCCGCCGTGTACCACCGGTCATGCCCGCTGTGTGACGCGCCGAACGCCGTAGGTGAAGAGGATCTTCCGGCTTCCGGGCGAGTTCTGTATCAGCCATTGATACGCGCGCACCACCCGTCACCCCGGTCTGCGAGAATTGAGCCTGTGATCTCCCGAATCGATCTGCGCGGCGACGCCCTTCCCGAGGGCCCCGCCCTGCGCGACCTGCTGCCCCGAGCCGACTTCGACGTTCAGGCCGCACTGGAGAAGGTGCGCCCGATCTGCGAAGCCGTGCATCATCGCGGGGACGCGGCGCTGATCGACTTCGCGGAGCGGTTCGACGGGGTACGGCTGGAATCCGTCCGCGTGCCGGCCACGGCCCTCGCGGACGCGCTCGCGGCCCTCGACCCGGCGGTCCGCGCGGCCCTTCAGGAGTCGATCCGCCGCGCCCGCCTCGTCCACCGTGAGCAGCGCCGTACGACGCACACGACCCAGGTCGTGCCCGGCGGGTCGGTGACCGAGAAGTGGGTGCCGGTCGAACGGGTCGGGCTGTACGCGCCGGGCGGACGCTCGGTCTACCCGTCCTCCGTGATCATGAACGCGGTGCCCGCGCAGGAGGCGGGCGTCGCCTCGATCGCCCTCGCCTCCCCGGCCCAGGCGGAGTTCGGCGGGCTGCCGCACCCGACGATCCTGGCCGCCTGCGCGCTGCTCGGCGTCGACGAGGTGTACGCGGCGGGCGGCGCGACCGCGGTCGCGATGTTCGCCTACGGCACCGAGTCCTGCGCCCCCGTGAACATGGTCACCGGCCCCGGCAACATCTGGGTCGCCGCCGCCAAGCGGTTCTTCACCGGCCGGATCGGCATCGACGCCGAGGCCGGGCCCACCGAGATCGCGATCCTCGCGGACGACACCGCCGACCCGGTGCACGTGGCGGCGGACCTGATCAGCCAGGCCGAGCACGACCCGCTGGCCGCGGCCGTGCTGGTCACCGACTCGGTCGAGCTGGCCGACGCCGTGGACAAGGAACTGGCGCCGCAGGTCGCGGCCACCAAGCACGTCGACGACCGGATCGCCCCGGCGCTCGGCGGCAAGCAGTCCGCGATCGTGCTGGTCGACGGCGTCGAGGAGGGCCTTCGGGTGGTCGACGCGTACGGCGCCGAGCACCTGGAGATCCAGACTGCCGACGCCGCCGCCGTCGCCGACCGGGTCAAGAACGCCGGCGCGATCTTCATCGGCCCCTGGGCGCCGGTGTCCCTGGGCGACTACGCGGCCGGATCCAACCACGTCCTGCCGACCGGAGGCTGCGCCTGCCACTCCTCCGGCCTGTCCGTCCAGTCCTTCCTGCGCGGCATCCACATCGTCGACTACACCAGGGACGCGCTGGCCGAGGTCGCACACCACGTGGTCACCCTGGCGGAGGCGGAGGACCTGCCCGCGCACGGCGCGGCCGTCAAGGCGAGGTTCGGCTGGAAGGTACCGACGAGCAAGTGAACCCCGGAATCGACGATCTCCCCGTACGGGACGAGCTGCGCGGCAAGTCCCCCTATGGCGCGCCCCAGTTGGACGTCCCCGTACGGCTGAACACGAACGAGAACCCATACCCGCTGCCCGAGCCGCTGGTCGAGCGGATCGCCGAGCGGGTGCGCGCCGCGGCCCGCGACCTGAACCGCTACCCCGACCGGGACGCGGTCCAACTGCGCACGGAGCTGGCCAAGTACCTGACGCGGACCGGTGGATACCCGCTCGGCATCGAGAACGTCTGGGCGGCCAACGGCTCCAACGAGGTCATCCAGCAGCTGTTGCAGACCTTCGGCGGCCCCGGGCGCACGGCGATCGGCTTCGAGCCGTCCTACTCGATGCACTCGCTCATCGCACGCGGCACCGGCACGGGCTGGATCTCCGGCCCCCGCACCGAGGACTTCACGATCGACCTCACCGCCGCCGAGCGGGCGATCGCCGAGCACCGCCCGGACGTCGTCTTCATCACCACCCCCAACAACCCCACCGGCAACGCGGTTCCGCCCGAGACGGTCCGCGCGCTGTACGACGCGGCGCAGGCGGCCAAGCCGTCCATGGTGATCGTGGACGAGGCGTACATCGAGTTCAGCCACGGCGACTCGCTGCTGCCGCTGCTCGCGGGCCGGCCGCACCTGGTCGTCTCGCGGACCATGTCCAAGGCGTTCGGCGCGGCCGGGCTGCGGCTCGGCTACCTGGCCGCGCACCCGGCGGTGGTGGACGCCGTCCAACTCGTCCGGCTGCCGTACCACCTGTCGGCGATCACCCAGGCGACCGCGCTGGCCGCCCTGGAACACACCGACACGCTGCTGAAGTACGTCGAGCGGCTGAAGGACGAGCGGGACCGGCTGGTGCGCGAACTGCGCGCCATCGGCTACGCCGTCACGGAGTCCGACGCGAACTTCGTGCAGTTCGGGCGGTTCTCCGACGCGCACATGGCCTGGCAGCGGATCCTCGACCGGGGCGTCCTGGTCCGGGACAACGGCGTACCGGGATGGCTGCGGGTGTCCGCCGGAACCCCTCAGGAGAACGACGCGTTCCTCGACGCGGTACGTGAGTTGAAGAAGGAGCAGAGTTCATGAACCGCGAAGGGCGCGTCGGACGCGTCGAACGCACCACCAAGGAGACCTCGGTCCTGGTCGAGATCGGTCTCGACGGCACCGGGCGCACCGACATCGCCACCGGCGTCGGCTTCTACGACCACATGCTCGACCAGCTCGGACGGCACGGACTGTTCGACCTGACCGTGAAGACCGACGGCGACCTGCACATCGACTCCCACCACACCATCGAGGACACCGCCCTCGCGCTCGGCGCCGCGTTCAAGCGGGCGCTCGGCGACAAGGTGGGCATCTACCGCTTCGGCAACTGCACGGTCCCGCTGGACGAATCCCTCGCCCAGGTCACCGTCGACCTCTCCGGCCGCCCCTACCTGGTGCACACCGAGCCCGAGAACATGGCGCCGATGATCGGCGAGTACGACACCACGATGACCCGGCACATCCTGGAGTCCTTCGTCGCCCAGGCGCAGATCGCGCTGCACGTGCACGTGCCCTACGGGCGCAACGCGCACCACATCGTGGAGTGCCAGTTCAAGGCGCTGGCACGGGCCCTGCGCTACGCGAGCGAGCGGGATCCGCGCGCCGCCGGCATCCTCCCGTCCACGAAGGGTGCCCTGTAGACCATGAACGGACTGTCCACCCTGCTGATCGTCGTCGGCCTGTTCCTCGTCGGCGGCATCATCTCCTTCGTCAAGCAGAAGATGCCCGCCAGCCTGATCGTGCTGGTGTCCATCGGCGCCGCGATGTGCCTGGTCGCCGGCGTGCTGCGGCTGGAGGTGTGGAATTGAGCGCAGCCCGCAAGGTCGTCGTCTTCGACTACGGCTTCGGCAACGTGCGCTCCGCCGAGCGCGCCCTCGCCCGCGCGGGAGCCGACGTCGAGATCACCCGTGACTTCGACAGGGCGATGAACGCGGACGGCCTGCTGGTGCCCGGCGTCGGCGCCTTCGCCGCCTGCATGCGGGGGCTGCGCGCCGCCCGCGGCGACTGGGTGATCGACCGCAGGCTGTCCGGCGGGCGCCCGGTGCTGGGCATCTGCGTCGGCATGCAGATCCTGTTCGCGCGCGGCATCGAGCACGGCGTGGAGACCGAGGGCCTTGACGAGTGGCCCGGCTCCGTCGAGCCGCTTCAGGCGGAGGTCGTGCCGCACATGGGCTGGAACACCGTGACCGTGCCGCCCGGCTCCGAGCTGTTCGCCGGCCTGGACGCGGACGCCCGCTTCTACTTCGTGCACTCCTACGCCGTCCACGAGTGGACCCTGCAGACGCGCGACACCCGGCTGCACGCCCCCAAGGTGACCTGGTCGGCGCACGGCAAGCCGTTCGTTGCGGCCGTCGAGAACGGCGCCCTGTGGGCGACGCAGTTCCACCCCGAGAAGTCCGGCGACGCCGGAGCCCAGCTCCTCACCAACTGGATCGGAACACTGTGAGCAAGCTCGAACTCCTTCCCGCCGTCGACGTCCGGGACGGCCAGGCGGTCCGCCTCGTGCACGGCGAGTCAGGGACCGAGACCTCGTACGGCTCCCCGCTGGAGGCCGCCCTCGCCTGGCAGCGCTCGGGCGCCGAGTGGCTGCACCTGGTCGACCTGGACGCCGCGTTCGGCACCGGTGACAACCGTGCGCTGATCGCCGAGGTCGCGGGCGCCATGGACATCAAGGTGGAACTGTCCGGCGGCATCCGGGACGACGCCACCCTCGCCGCCGCCCTCGCCACCGGCTGCACCCGGGTGAACCTCGGCACCGCCGCCCTGGAGAGCCCCGCATGGGTCGCCGGGGTGATCGCCGAGCACGGCGACCGGATCGCGGTCGGCCTGGACGTCCGCGGCACCACGCTGCGCGGGCGCGGCTGGACCCGGGACGGCGGCGACCTCTACGAGACGCTGGCACGCCTCGACAAGGAGGGCTGCGCCCGCTACGTCGTCACCGACATCGCCAAGGACGGCACGCTGCAGGGCCCGAACCTGGAACTGCTGAAGAACGTCTGCGCGGCCACCGACCGCCCGGTCGTGGCCTCCGGAGGCGTGTCCTCGCTGGACGACCTGCGGGCCATCGCCCAGCTGGTGCCCCTCGGTGTCGAGGGCGCCATCGTCGGGAAGGCCCTGTACGCGAAGGCGTTCACCCTCGAAGAGGCCCTGGAGGCTGTGTCGTCATGACGTCCGAAGCCGTGCGGCGCGCACAGAGCGGAAGTCCCTGGGAAGAGAGCTTCGGCTTCGCACGCGCCGTCGCGGCGGGCGACCGCGTGCTGGTGGCGGGCACCACGGCCTTCAAGGGCCCGGTGCTGCACGGGGAGGGCGACCCCTACGAGCAGGCGAAGGTGGCCTTCACCAGCGCGCTGGAGGCGATCGCCGAGTTCGGTCTTGGGCCCGCCTCGGTGATCAGGACCCGGATGTACCTCACCCATTCGCGCGACGTCGACGAGGTGGGCCGCGCCCACAAGGAACTGTTCGACTCCGTGCGCCCGGCCTCGACCCTGCTGGTCGTGGCGGGCTTCGTCGACCCGCGCATCCTGGTCGAAGTGGAACTGGAGGCTTTCCGGGGCCACCATGGGCAACAAGCAGCAAGAGGAGCCGTGGATTCATGACCCTGGCGGTCCGAGTCATCCCCTGCCTGGACGTGGACAACGGCCGGGTCGTCAAGGGCGTCAACTTCCAGAACCTGCGCGACGCGGGCGACCCCGTCGAGATGGCCAAGGTGTACGACGCCGAGGGCGCCGACGAGCTGACCTTCCTGGACATCACCGCCTCCTCGGGCAACCGGGAGACGACGCACGACGTGGTGCGCCGCACCGCCGAGCAGGTGTTCATCCCGCTCACGGTCGGCGGCGGCGTGCGCACCGCCGAGGACGTGGACAAGCTGCTGCGGGCGGGCGCCGACAAGGTGGGCGTGAACACCGCGGCGATCGCGCGCCCCGAGCTGATCCGCGAGATCGCCGAGCGGTTCGGGCGCCAGGTGCTGGTCCTCTCCGTCGACGCGCGCCGCGCCCCGGCGGGCGGCTTCGAGGTCACCACCCACGGCGGGCGCCGCGGCACCGGCATCGACGCCGTCGAATGGGCGCACCGGGCCGCCGAGCTGGGCGCGGGGGAGATCCTGCTCAACTCCATGGACGCGGACGGCACGAAGGACGGCTACGACCTGGAGATGATCGCGGCCGTACGCAAGCACGTCACCGTGCCGGTCATCGCCTCCGGCGGCGCGGGCAAGCTGGCGGACTTCGCGCCGGCCGTCGCCTCCGGCGCCGACGCGGTCCTCGCGGCCTCCGTCTTCCACTTCGGCGACCTCCGCATCGCCCAGGTCAAACAAGCCCTCCAAAAAGCAGGCCACCCAGTCCGCTGACGCTCCGCCGGGCGAGATGTACCGGCGCTGCCTCGCCGAGCGGGCCGGCTGGAGTGCTGAGTGGAATGCCGCCGCGCCGGACAGCGAGGTGCTTGTCAGGCTCAGCGCTGCCGAACGTGAGCAACCGGGCGCGGAGTTGATGGCACTGCCGCGCCGGTACGAGGAGAAGAGCCGGTCCGCCGAAGCCGCCGGTGACACCGCGGGGCGCGAGAACGTCGCGCTGCACGTGTACGGGTTCCCGTTCCGCGTCTGACGTTCCGCGTCCGACAGTCCGCGTCCGAGTTGCCGTCCTAGTCTCCGCGCCCCAGAGAGGCCGCCGCCTTGTCCACCGTCACCGGCCTGCCCGCCGCGCCCGGCACCGGCGCGGCACGCCCCGCCCACCGCGACCCCAACGTCCTGCGCTGGCTGGGCGCCTACACCTGCTCCATGCTCGGCGACAACATCTACTACCTCGCGCTGTCCTGGGCCGCCGTCCAGGCCGGGACGCCCGCCCAGGCGGGCCTCGTCACCTCGGCCAGCGCCCTGCCGCGGGCCCTGCTGATGCTGGTGGGCGGCGTCGTCGCCGACCGGTTCGGGCCGCGCCGGGTCGTCATCGGCAGCGACGCGGTGCGCTGCGCGGCCGTCGTCGCGGTGGCCGCGCTGCTCCTGCTCACCAGTCCGGGACTCTGGCCGCTGGCCCTGCTCGCCCTGGTCTTCGGCACCGTCGACGCCGTGTTCATGCCCGCCGTGGGCGCCCTCCCGGCCCGGATCACCGGCAAGGACCAACTGGCCCGGGTGCAGGGCATGCGCGGGCTGTCCATTCGCTTCGCGAGCGTCGTCGGCGCCCCGCTCGGCGGCCTCGGCGTGGCGCTCGGCGGCGCGGCGGCCGCGTTCGGCCTCGCGGGCCTGCTCATCGCCGTGTCGGTACCGCTGCTGATCTCGGTACGGTTCCGCCCCCTGCCGAGCGACGAAACGAGCCCCGGCCGGGGCGCCGCACCGATACCCGAGCCGCGTGCCTCGGAACCGCGCCCGGCCGAGCCACATGGCGCCGAGCCGCCCGTCGCCGAGCCACATGGTGCTGCGCCACATGGCGGGAACACATATGCCGCCGCGCCACCTGGCGCCGCGCCGCAGCCTGTGGGCGAAGCCCATGTCGCCGAGGCCCATGTCGCTGAGGCCCATGTCGTTGAGCCACATGTCGTTGAAGGGCGTTCTGCCGAGCCGCTTGCCGCCGAGTCGCGAGCCGCCGAGCGGGCCGACGGGCCCGCCGCCCGGTCGCGGGCCTGGGGAGACCTGGTGGCCGGGCTGCGCTACATCCGCGGGCACCGGGTGCTGGCCCCGCTGATGGCGGCCATCGCGCTCGGCGACTTCGGCTTCGTCGGCCCGCTCAACATCGGCCTGACCCTGCTGGCCGACCGGCGCGGCTGGGGCGCGTCCGGGATGGGCTGGGTGCTCGCCGGCTTCGGCACCGGCGCGGCCGCCGTGTCGCTGCTGCTGGCCGTCCGGGGCCGACTGCCACGGGCCGGCCTGGTCGCCGGGTACGCCATCCTCGCGGGCTCCGTCGCGATCGGCGCCCTCGCCTATGTCCCGCACCTCGTCGCCGCCGTCGGCGTGGCCCTGCTCGTCGGGCTGTTCGCAGGGCTCAGCGGCGCCCTGTGCGGCGCCCTGCTGCAGACCCAGACCGACCCCGCCTACCTGGGTCGCGTCACCGCGGTCGCCGGCCTGGTCAGCCTCGGCCTCGCCCCGCTGAGCATGCCGGTCGCGGCGGCCGCGATCGGAGCGTGGGGCCCCGGCCCGGTGTTCGTCGTCAGCGCCACGGTCTGCGGGCTCGGCGGCGTCGTCGCCCTGTCCGTACCGGGCCTACGCCGGGCGCAACTCCCCGGCTGACATCCCGGACCGCCCACCCAGCCGCACGCCTGACACCGACGCACCGTGCCGGGAGAGGGGAGGCCCAGCATGCCTCGACCGCCCCACGGGGACATCCGCCGCCTCCACGACATCGGGGACGCCCGACGACACCGGCGCGACCGAAACCAGCACCCTTTGTAGACCCCTCAGCCACCACCCGCCAAGCCCCGCCACACCCCGGACGCCCCGCAGAAGCCCTTACGGGAAGCGCTTGGCGTACCCCCCAAGACCCGCCCCCCTCCGCGACTTCTGTAGGTGGCGCCTGGCGCGCTCCAGGGAGTGCGTCGGCGTCCCCTGGAGAGCCCGGGTGCGCCGTGACGTCCCCTTGACGGCTCCCGGCGGCCCAAATGGTGCGTCGGCGTCCTCTGCGGAGGGGTGCCTGGCACGCTGCGGGCGTCCCGTTGACGACCTTCCGGCGGAGGGGCGCCGGCGTGGCTCAGATGCCCAGTTGCTTGGACTCCCGGAGCTTGGCGATCGCGTTCTCGTCGCCTGTGAGGTCCACCTTCGCCGCGCTCTGCCGGCCGAACGCGAACAGCAGCAGCTCGGAGGGCTCGCCCGTCGCCGTCACCACCGGCGCGCCCCGGTGGGCGACCGCCGTCTGGCCGTCGGGGCGGCGCAGCACGAGGCCGGTCGGCACGCCCCGGCCCAGCAGCCGGGCGGTGCGCTCCAGCCGGGACCACAGGGCCTCCTGGAAGACGGGGTCCAACTCGCGCGGCGTCCAGTCCGGCTGGGCCCGGCGGACGTCCTCCGTGTGGACGTAGAACTCGACGGTGTTGGCGGCCTCGTCGATCTGCTTGAGCTGGAAGGGGGAAAAGCGCGGCGGGCCGGTACGGATCAGCCGGATCAGCTCCTCGTACGGCTTCGCCGCGTACTCGTCCATCACCTTCTGCAGGCGCGCCGCGAGCTGCTTGACCAGCGCACCCCCGGCGGCGTCCGGGCGGCGCTCGCGCACCACCACGTGCGCGGCCAGATCACGGGTCTGCCAGCCCTCGCAGAGGGTCGGCGCCTCGGGGCCGGTGGTTTCCAAGAGGTCGGCGAGCAGAAGCCGTTCACGCTTGGCGAAGGTCGACATACCGTCAGCCTACGACCAGGATCCGGCTCCGCCCACCCGTCGCCCACCGCACCACCCCCGCGCGCCCACCCACTGGACAACTCGCGGCGCTGTCGGTGCCGCGCGGCACAATGGCATCCATGACCAGCTCGCCCCAGCCCAGCAGCCTCGATCCGGAGATCGCGGCGCGCCTCAAGCGCAGCGCCGACGGGCTCCTGCCCGCCATCGCCCAGCAGTACGACACCGGAGAGGTGCTGATGCTGGGCTGGATGGACGACGAGGCGCTGCATCGCACGCTGACCACCGGCCGCTGCACCTACTGGTCCCGCAGCCGCCGCGAGTACTGGGTCAAGGGCGACACATCGGGGCACGTCCAGTGGGTGAAGTCGGTCTCCCTCGACTGCGACGCCGACACCGTGCTGGTCAAGGTCGACCAGGTGGGCGCCGCCTGCCACACCGGCGCCCGCACCTGCTTCGACGCCGACGTGCTCCTCAAGGACCCCGCCCCCGGCGCGTCGCCCACGGAGTCCGGCTCCCCGCGGGCGCGCTCGAACAGCGCGGGCCAGTAGGGTCGGCCGCCATGGATCTTGAGACGTTCCGCAAGCTGGCCGGCGACCGGCGGGTCATCCCGGTCACCCGCAAGCTCCTCGCCGACGGCGACACCCCGGTCGCCCTGTACCGCAAGCTCGCCGCCGAGCGCCCCGGCACCTTCCTGCTGGAGTCCGCGGAGAACGGCCGCGCCGCGTTTCAGTGGTCCCGCTACTCCTTCGTGGGCGTCCGGTCGGCCGCGACCCTGACCGAGCGGGACGGACGGGCCCACTGGCTCGGCACCCCGCCCGTCGGCGTCCCCACCGACGGCGACCCGCTGACCGCCCTGCGCGCCACGATCGAGGCCCTGCACACGCCCCGGGACCTCGCCCACGACCTGGGCCTGCCGCCCTTCACCGGAGGCATGGTCGGCTACCTCGGCTACGACATCGTCCGCCGCCTGGAGCGGATCGGACCAGGCGAGCGCGACGACCTGAAGCTCCCCGAGCTGACCATGCTGCTCACCAGCGACCTGGCCGTCATGGACCACTGGGAGGGCACGGTCCTGCTGATCGCCAACGCGATCAACCACAACGACCTCGACACCGGAGTCGACGAGGCCCACGCCGACGCCGTGGCCCGCCTGGACGCCATGGAGGCCGACCTCTGCCGCCCGGTCGCCCAGCCCCCCGCGGTGCTGCCGCCGTCCGAGCTGCCCCCGTACACCGCGCGCTGGGGCGGCCCCGACTTCCAGGCGGCCGTCGAGGACGTCAAGGAGCGCATCCGGGCCGGCGAGGCATTCCAGGTCGTCCCCTCACAGCGCTTCGAGACGCCCTGCACGGCGAGCGCGCTGGACGTCTACCGGGTCCTGAGGGCCACCAACCCGTCCCCGTACATGTATCTGTTCCGGCTGCCCGACGGGTCCGGGGGCGCCTTCGACGTGGTCGGCTCGTCGCCCGAGGCGCTGGTCAAGGTCGAGGACGGCCGGGCCATGGTGCACCCCATCGCCGGCACCAGGCCGCGCGGCGCCACCCCGCAGGAAGACCAGGCGCTCGCCGACGAACTGCTCGCCGACCCCAAGGAGCGCGCCGAGCACCTGATGCTCGTCGACCTCGGGCGCAACGACCTCGGCCGGGTCTGCGAGCCCGGCTCGGTCGAGGTCGTCGACTTCATGTCCATCGAGCGGTACTCGCACGTCATGCACATCGTCTCCACGGTCACCGGCCGGGTCGCCGCAGGCCGCACCGCCTTCGACGTGCTGACGGCGTGCTTCCCCGCGGGCACCCTCTCCGGGGCGCCCAAGCCCCGCGCCCTGCAGATCATCGACGAACTCGAACCGTCCCGGCGCGGCCTGTACGGCGGCTGCGTCGGCTACCTGGACTTCGCGGGCGACTCCGACACGGCCATCGCGATCCGTACGGCGCTGCTGCGCGACGGCACCGCCTACGTCCAGGCCGGCGCGGGCGTCGTCGCCGACTCCGACCCGGTCGCCGAGGACCAGGAGTGCCGCAACAAGGCGGCGGCGGTGCTCCGCGCGGTGCACACGGCGAACCGTCTCGGAAGGCGCTGAGTGAACCCCGGGTGACGTAACTCCCGGGGTTCAGGCGATAGTGGAGTACGTGACAGCCGTACCTCACCCCCGTTCCGAAGCCGCGGGAGCCGCCTGGGCGGGCCGTCGGAGCCTCGCCGTGGCGTTGCTGTGCGGCGCGCTCGGCGCCGCCGTGGCGCTGCTCGCCACGCGCCAGCGCTGGGCGGAGGGCACCGCCACGGTGGCCGGCGGCGCCTTCCCGCTCACCGCGAAGGGCAGCGACGTGACGGGCGTCCCCGCGGCCCTCGCCATAGTGGGCCTCGCCGCCCTCGTCGCCGTCTTCGCCGTCCGCAGGGCCGGCCGGCTCGCGGTCGCCGCCCTGCTCGCGCTGTCCGGCGCCGGCACGGTCGCCGCCGCCCTGACCGGCGCGTCCGACGGCTCCGCGCTCGACGAGAAGGCCGCCGAGGCCACCGGCGACACCTCCGCGGGCGTCGCCGCCCTCAGCCATACGGCCTGGCCCTACGTGGCCGCCGTGGGCGGTGTGCTGCTCCTGCTCGCCGGGCTCCTCGCGCTGCGCTACGGCCGGCTGTGGCCCGCCATGTCCGGCCGCTACGAGCGCGGCACGGCGCGCCCGCGGCGCGCTGCCGCGGCCGTCGACCCCGATCGGCCCGAGGACCTGTGGAAGGCGTTGGACCGCGGCGAAGACCCAACGTAGGCGCTCCGCTGGGTTGGCCGTGATACGTCGGCTGCGGCTGCGGGTGCGGTGTGGGTTCGGGCCGTGACGCGTTGTGGTTCGCTGCGGGTGCGTTGTGGCTGGTCGCGCAGTTCCCCGCGCCCCTTTCGGGGCTTGGGGTGCGGTGCGTCCTCGCGCCCCTTTGGGGCGGTGTGTGGGGAGGTGTGGCGAAGTAGACGTTCGGTGGGGGCCACCCCTGCTCACTGGTGGGTCGGCCGTACGGGACAATGGGCGGTGATGAGCGTCCGGCTCACACACGCATACAGCAACGAGGAGCAAGCAATGGCGGGCAGCAGCCACGGTCACACCCCGGCCGCCTGGACCGGTGTCATCATCGCCTTCATCGGGTTCTGCGTCGCGGGCGCCTTCATGGTGATGGCACAGCCGATCGGTTTCTGGGCTGGCATGGCGATCGTGGCGCTCGGCGGTGTCGTCGGCGCCATCATGCGCTCCTTGGGCCTCGGTCAGCCCAAAGACGTCCACGCGGTCCCGCAGACCCGGGCCGCGGTGACGCCCGAGCCCGCCGGCGTCGAGAGCTGACCCGGCGCGACCGCCTCGTCGACGACCTCGTGAGGGGCGCCACGGCACCGTACCGGCCGCCGCGGCGCCCCTCACGCGCGTCCACGGCCGCAAGGGGGACAATGCGAGACGTGAACGCCGACAGTGAGCACCTTGCGCCGCGCGCGGGCCGCGCGGGCGTCCTCGGCCGGCTGGCGGTCCCCGCGGGGCTCCTCGCGGCCGTCGCCGGGGCCTTCGCGTACGTCGCGACAGTGGACCCGAACGAACCCGGCCACTACCCGGTGTGCCCGCTGTACGGCTACACCGGCCTGTACTGCCCCGGCTGCGGCGGACTGCGCAGCGCGCACGCCTTCATCCACGGGGACCTCACGGCCGCGCTCCAGGCCAACGCCCCGGCCGTCGCCGCCTACCTGGCCTTCGCCGCCCTGTGGACCGTCTGGGTGATCCGCGCGGTGCGCGGGCGGCCGATGCGGCTCGCGCTCGGGCCGGTGCACCTGTGGAGCCTCGGAGCCGTACTGCTGGCCTTCACCATTGTCCGGAACCTGCCGTTCGGTGGCTGGCTGCATCCTTGATCAACTGGGCGGCGTCCAGGTAGTGGGACCGGCGCCGACCGGATGCGGGGCCTTCGCCGCCCTGCGGATACCATCGCAGTGACCACGGGTTTCCGACCCGCAGGAACCACCGGCTGGAAGGGGGCCGCTCGCGTGAGTGTGCTCGACGAGATCATCGACGGAGTCCGTGCCGACCTGGCGGATCGGCAGGCGCGCGTCAGCCTCGACGAGCTCAAGGAGCGCGCGGCGAAGGCTCCGGCGGCCAAGGACGGGGCGGCCGCCCTGCGCGGCGACGGCGTCAAGGTCATCTGCGAGGTCAAGCGCTCCAGCCCGTCCAAGGGCGCGCTGGCCGCGATCGCCGATCCGGCCGGGCTCGCCGCCGACTACGAGGCGGGCGGCGCGGCCGTCATCTCCGTCCTCACCGAGCAGCGCCGCTTCGGCGGCTCGCTCGCCGACCTGGAGGCCGTCCGGGCCCGCGTGGACATCCCGGTGCTGCGCAAGGACTTCATCGTCACCTCGTACCAGCTGTGGGAGGCCCGGGCGTACGGCGCCGACCTCGCGCTGCTGATCGTCGCCGCCCTCGACCAGCCGGCCCTGGAGTCGCTGATCGAGCGGGCCGTCTCCATCGGACTCACCCCGCTCGTCGAGGTGCACGACGAGGACGAGGTGGACCGCGCGGTGGACGCGGGCGCCAAGGTGATCGGCGTCAACGCGCGCAACCTGAAGACCCTGGAGGTCGACCGGGGCACGTTCGAGCGGGTGGCCCCGGAGATCCCGGACAGCGTGGTCAGGGTCGCCGAGTCCGGAGTCCGCGGCCCGCACGACCTGATCGCCTACGCCAACGCGGGCGCCGACGCGGTCCTGGTCGGCGAGTCCCTGGTGACCGGGCGCGACCCCAGGACGGCGGTCGCCGACCTGGTGGCGGCGGGCGAGCACCCCGCGCTGCGGCACGGCCGGGGCTGATCTCCCGGTAGGGTGGGCCCCGATGACCGCGACGATCCCCGTGCCGACCACGGACCGGTACGCCCGCCTGGCGCGTGGCTGCCGTCCCCGTGGCTGCCGCGCGCCCGCCCGCCGGGTGCACGGGCGCCGGGTGCGCTACGTCATCGGTGACGAGCCCGGGCAGGTGAACGGCCGTCGATGGCAGCGCCCCGCGAGGGGCGCGGGAAACTGCGTGACCGGGAACGACGGTCCCGCGGCCGGCTGACGGAGCCCGCACCCCACGGCGATGAGTGTCTTTCCACCAGCTCACCGTGAGGATGGCGCATGCCCAGCGAGTTCTTCATCCCCGACCCGGAGGGTCGGATCCCCAGTGCCGAGGGCTACTTCGGCGCGTTCGGCGGCAAGTTCATCCCGGAGGCGCTTGTCGCCGCCGTGGACGAGGTCGCCGTCGAGTACGACAAGGCCAAGCACGACCCGGAGTTCGCCCGCGAACTAGACGCCCTCCTGGTCGACTACACCGGCCGCCCGAGCGCGCTCACCGAGGTGCCGCGGTTCGCCGAGCACGCCGGCGGCGCCCGGGTGTTCCTCAAGCGCGAGGACCTCAACCACACCGGCTCCCACAAGATCAACAATGTGCTGGGCCAGGCCCTGCTCACCCGGCGGATGGGCAAGACCCGTGTGACCGCGGAGACGGGCGCCGGCCAGCACGGCGTCGCCACCGCCACCGCCTGCGCGCTGTTCGGCCTCGACTGCACCATCTACATGGGCGAGATCGACACCCGGCGGCAGGCCCTGAACGTGGCCCGCATGCGCATGCTGGGCGCCGAGGTCGTCGCCGTGAAGTCCGGCAGCCGCACCCTGAAGGACGCCATCAACGAGGCGTTCCGGGACTGGGTCGCCAACGTCGACCACACCCATTACCTGTTCGGGACCGTGGCCGGCCCCCACCCGTTCCCCGCGATGGTGCGCGACTTCCACCGCGTGATCGGCGTGGAGGCGCGCCGCCAGCTCCTGGAGCGTGCGGGCCGGCTCCCCGACGCCGCGGTCGCCTGCGTCGGCGGCGGCTCCAACGCCATCGGCCTCTTCCACGCCTTCATCCCGGACACCTCCGTCCGCCTCGTCGGCTGCGAGCCCGCCGGGCACGGCGTCGCCACCGGCGAGCACGCGGCCACCCTCACCGCGGGCGAGCCCGGCATCCTGCACGGCTCCCGCTCCTTCGTGCTCCAGGACGACGAGGGCCAGATCACCGAGCCGTACTCGATCTCGGCCGGCCTCGACTACCCCGGCGTCGGCCCCGAGCACTCCTACCTCAAGGAGTCCGGCCGCGGCGAATACCGCGCGATCACCGACGACGCGGCCATGCAGGCGCTGCGCCTGCTGTCGCGCACCGAGGGCATCATCCCGGCGATCGAGAGCGCCCACGCGCTCGCCGGCGCCCTGGAGGTCGGCCGGGAACTGGGCGCGGACGGGCTGATCGTGGTCAACCTGTCCGGCCGCGGCGACAAGGACATGGACACGGCCGCACGCTACTTCGGCCTGTACGACGGCGACGCGGACGCCGAGGTCGCCGCGGACGCGGACGGCGCGCACGCCGAGATCGAGGGGGACGCCAAGTGAGCGGGAACATCCAGCTGCTGACCGACACGCTGACCGCCGCGAAGGCGGAGGGACGGGCCGCCCTGATCGCCTACCTCCCGGCCGGGTTCCCCACCGTGGACGGCGGCATCGAGGCGATCAAGGCCGTCTTCGACGGCGGCGCCGACGTGGTCGAGGTCGGGCTGCCGCACAGCGACCCGGTCCTGGACGGCCCGGTCATCCAGACCGCCGACGACATCGCGCTGCGCGGCGGCGTCCGGATCGCCGACGTCATGCGCACGGTCCGGGAGGCCCACGAGGCGACCGGGAAGCCCGTCCTCGTCATGACCTACTGGAACCCCATCGACCGCTACGGCGTGGAGCGCTTCACCGCCGAACTGGCGGAGGCGGGCGGCGCGGGCTGCATCCTGCCCGACCTTCCGGTCCAGGAGTCGGCGCTGTGGCGTGAGCACGCCGCGAAGCACGGGCTCGCCACGGTCTTCGTGGTCGCCCCCAGCAGCAAGGACGCCCGGCTCGCGGAGATCACCGCGGCCGGCAGCGGCTTCGTCTACGCCGCCTCGCTGATGGGCGTCACCGGCACCCGCGAGTCCGTCGGCGCGCAGGCCGAGGACCTGGTGCGGCGCACCCGTGCCACCGGCACGGACCTGCCCGTCTGCGTCGGCCTCGGCGTCTCCGACAGCACCCAGGCCGCACAGGTCGCGGGCTTCGCCGACGGAGTGATCGTCGGCTCAGCCTTCGTCAAACGCATCCTGGACGCCCCGGATCCCGCAACCGCAGTCACGTCGGTCCGCGAACTGGCCACCGAACTGTCCCACGGCGTCCGCAACCACCCCTAGACCCCAGCGGCCCCGAAAGGGAGCACATGGCGCCCCCGGGCCCCACCAGCGCCCCGAAAGGGGCGCGGGGAACTGCGCGCCCAGCCACAATGGCGCCGCAGCCGAACGATGACAGTCGGCCGGTGTTTTGCCGCGGAGCGCCCGGCGGGGAACGGCGCGACCAGCCACAACGGCGCCGCAGACAAATGACGGCCGTGGTACCCCGCCCCACCCGCGGAGCGACCGTCACTCGAACGGGTGGACCTCGGACCCGGCAGGCGCGCAGCGCCTGCCCGGTTCGTTCTGGGGGTGTGAGCGAGAAGAATCGTGACGGAAAGCGCACCGCCCGCGAGCGCCTGGCGGTCGAGCGAGAGAAGCAGAAGTCCGCGGAGAAGCGACGCCGCGCGCTGATCGTGGGCGCGACCGTGATCTGCGTGCTCGGGCTCGCCGCGGTGATCGGCGTGGTCGCCGCGAACGCCGGCAAGGACAAGAGCAGTGCCGGCGCGGGCCCGGTCGTGGCGCCCTCCGGCGCGCAGGGCAAGGACGGCCTCGCCATCCCGGTCGGCAAGGACGGCGCCAAGTCCACGCTCACGGTGTGGGAGGACTTCCGCTGCCCGGCCTGCCAGGCGTTCGAGATGGCGTACCGCCCCACGCTTCATGAACTGGCCGACGCCGGCAAGCTCAGAATCGAGTACCACCTGGTCACGCTCATCGACGGCAACCTGGGCGGCAGCGGTTCCCGGCGCTCGGCCAACGCGGCGGCCTGCGCGCAGGACGCCGGAAAGTTCCGCGAGTACCACGACGTGCTGTACGCGAACCAGCCCAAGGAGACGGACGACGCCTTCTCCAGCGATGACAAGCTGATCGAGCTGGCGGGCAAGGTGAACGGCCTGGACACGCCCGAGTTCCAGAAGTGTGTCAGAGACGGCACGCACAACAGCTGGGTGGCGAAGTCCAACAAGGCATTCCAGGCGGGCGGTTTCTCCGGCACGCCGACCGTCCTGCTGAACGGCAAGAACATCTACCAGGACCAGACGCTGACCCCGGACAAGCTCAAGCAGATGGTGGAGGCTGCCAACAAGGGGTGAGTGATTCTCACGCCCCTGTTATGGACCCGTAGCCGGGCCGACTGCCGTGTGCCCGACCCGGCACGGTAGCGTCGACCCTGCCATGGAACTTGCCTACATTCCCAGCCCGTCGCGCGGGGTGCTGCACCTCGGCCCGATTCCGCTGCGCGGCTACGCGTTCTGCATCATCATCGGCGTGTTCGTTGCCGTCTGGCTAGGCAACAAGCGCTGGATCGCCCGCGGCGGCCGTTCGGGCACGGTGGCCGACATCGCCGTCTGGGCGGTGCCGTTCGGCCTCGTCGGCGGTCGGCTCTACCACGTGATCACGGACTACGAGCTGTACTTCAGCGAGGGCCGTGACTGGGTGGACGCCTTCAAGGTGTGGGAGGGCGGGCTCGGCATCTGGGGCGCGATCGCGCTCGGCGCACTGGGTGCCTGGATCGGCGCCCGGCGCCGGGGCATCCCGATGCCCGCGTACGCCGACGCCGTCGCCCCCGGCATCGCCCTGGCGCAGGCGATCGGCCGCTGGGGCAACTGGTTCAACCAGGAGCTGTACGGGCGGGAGACGGACCTCCCCTGGGCGGTGCACATCACCTCCTCCTCGGGCGGCCGGGTGCCGGGCTACTACCACCCGACGTTCCTGTACGAGTCCCTGTGGTGCATCGGCGTCGCCGTCCTGGTGATCTGGGCCGACCGGCGCTTCAAGCTGGGCCATGGCCGGGTGTTCGCCCTGTATGTCGCCGCGTACTGCGCGGGCCGGGCCTGGATCGAGTACATGCGTGTAGACGACGCCCACCATGTCCTGGGCCTGCGGCTCAACGACTGGACCGCGTTGCTCGTCTTCGTGCTGGCGGTGGTGTACATCGTCGTGTCGGCGAAGAAGCGGCCCGGCCGGGAGGCCGTGGTGGAGCCGGCCGCCGAGGGCGTGACCCCCGGCACGGACACCGGGACCGAGACCGCGTCCGACGACGAGGCGAAGGACAAGGCGAAGGACGAGCTGCCGGACCCGGCGCCGGACGGGGCGCGGGCCGAGGCCGGGGCCGCCGGGGGCCCCGAGGGCCGGGCCGAGAACGGGGAGATCGCCGGGAGCGCCGAGGCTTCGGAAACGAAGGACGAGGCGGAGTCGGCCAAGAAGAGCTGACCCGCGGCCGTACGACGGTGAGGGCGCCCCGGATCGCGGGGCGCCCTCGCCGTGTCTCAGGGCCTGCGGGCCACCAGGGACAGCGTCCGCCGGGCCGCCGCCACCACGGCCGCGTCGATGAACCGGCCGTCCGGCAGCGCCTGGGCGCCGCGCTCCGTCGTCGCCGCCTTCACGATCGTCTCGGCCTGGTCCAGCTCCGCCTCCGTGGGCAGATAGGCGCGCTCGATGATGGGCAGCTGGCGCGGGTGGATGGCGGCCCGGCCGAGAAAGCCGAGGGCGCGGCCGTGGGCGCAGGAGGCGGCGAGCCCGTCCAGATCGCGGATGTCGGGGTGGACCGACTGGGGCGGCGGCGCGAGACCGGCCGCCCGCGCGGCGACCACGACCCGGGAGCGGCACCAGTCGAGGCCCGCGTCATCGCGTACGCCCAGGTCGGCCCGGAGGTCCGCCTCGCCGAGCGAGATGCCCCGCAGGGCCGGGTGGGCGGCGGCGATGGCGTGGGCGCGCTCGATGCCCAGGGCGGTTTCGAGGAGGGCGTACAGCCGGTGCCCCGTGATGCCGGCGGCGCGCACCACCTCGTCGGCGGAGGTCACCTTCGGCAGCCGTACCCCGGACACGCCCGGCAGCCCGGCCACCGCCCGCAGATCGGCGGCGGCCCACGGGCCCTCCGTGCCGTTGACCCGGACGTGCACCCGTACCGGCTGCGGCTCGGACAGCAGGTCGACGGTGGCCGCGCGGGCGTACTCCTTGCGGTCCGGGGCGACCGCGTCCTCCAGGTCGATCACCACCACGTCCGCGCCGCAGGCCAGCGCCTTGGCCACCACGTGCGGGCGGTCGCCCGGGACATACAGCCAGGTGAGCGGGAACGGGATCACAGGGCACCCTCCTCGCGCAGGGCGCGCAGCTCCGCCGGGGTCAGGCCCAGCTCGGTCAGGACGGCCTCCGTGTCCGCGCCGTGCGGGCGGCCAGCCCAGCGGATCGCGCCGGGGGTGGCGGAGAGCCGGAAGAGGACGTTCTGCATGCGCAGCGGGCCCAGTTCCGGGTCGTCGACGGTGGCGATGGTGCCCAGGGCCGCGTACTGGGGGTCGGACATGACGTCACGCACGTCCTGGACCGGCGCCACCGCGGCCTCCGCCTTCTCGAAGGCGGAGATCACCTCGTCGCGGGTGCGGCCGGCGATCCAGCGGCCGACGGCCGCGTCGAGGACGTCGGCGTGCGCCGCGCGTCCGGCGCCGGTCGCGAACCAGGGCTCGCCGATCAGGTCCGGGCGGCCGACCAGGTCCATGACGCGTTCGGCGACCGACTGCGCGGAGGTGGAGACGGCGACCCAGCTGCCGTCGGCCGTGCGGTAGGTGTTGCGCGGGGCGTTGTTCTGGGAGCGGTTGCCGGTGCGCGGCTGGACGTGGCCCAACTGGTCGTACCAGATGGGCTGGGGGCCGAGGACGGTCAGGATCGGTTCGATGATGGCCATGTCGACCACCTGGCCCGCGCCGGTGTGCTCCCGGGCGGCCAGTGCCGTCATCACCGCGTACGCCGTGGCCAGGGCGGCGATGGAGTCGGCGAGACCGAAGGGCGGCAGCGTCGGGGGCGCGTCCGGCTCGCCGGTGATCGCGGCGAAGCCGCTCATCGCCTCGGCGAGGGTGCCGAAGCCGGGGCGGCGCGCGTACGGCCCGAACTGGCCGAAGGCGGTGACCCGGGTGAGCACGAGGCGCGGGTTGACGGCGGACAGCTCCTGCCAGCCCAGGTCCCACTTCTCCAGCGTGCCGGGCCGGAAGTTCTCGATCACCACATCGGCGGTGGCGGCCAGCCGCAGCAAAGTGGCACGGCCGCCGGGCTTGGACAGGTCCAGGGTGACGGCGCGCTTGTTGCGGCCGAGCAGCTTCCACCACAGGCCGACGCCGTCCTTGGCGGGACCGTGGCCGCGCGACGGGTCGGGTTTCGCCGGGTGTTCGACCTTGATGACCTCGGCGCCGAAGTCACCGAGCAGGGTGGCGGCGAGCGGTCCGGCGAAGAGGGTGGCGAGATCGAGGACGCGCAGACCGTCCAGGGGCCGGGTGGCGTTCATCCGGCGTGCGGGGCCTCGTACGGGACGAGGCCGGTGGTCGGGTCCCTGTGCAGGGCGAGGCCGGTGGTCGGGGCCTCGTGCGGGCCGGGGCCGGTGGTCGCGCTGTCGGGTGCGGTGGGGGTCATGGGCGGGTCGCCTCCAGGTGGGTGAGCTGGGCGAGGGTGTCGAAGCCGGTGCCGTCGAAACCGGTGACGGAGGTGGCGAGGCGGTTCTTGAGGGGGGCCGTCCAGCGGTCGGGCAGGGCGGCGGGGGTGCCGGCGAGGAGGCCGGCGATGCTGCCGGCGGTGGCCCCGTTGGAGTCGGTGTCCCAGCCGCCCGACACGGCGCGGCAGATGGAGCCGGTGAAGTCGCCGTCCGCGTGGGTGAGGGCGGCGGCGATCAGGGCGGTGTTGGGAAGGGCGTGGACCCAGTGGTAGGTGGCGGACCAGCGGGCGTGCAACGCGTCCACGACCTGGTCGAAGTCGGTGTGTTCGGCGGCCAGCAGGACGGCGTGGTCCAGGGCCTGCGCCAGTCGGGAGCCGGGCGGCACCACCGTGCGGCCGGCGCGCAGGCAGGCGTGCACGTCGAGGGTTCCGGTGGCCGCGGCGGCGATGGTGGCCGCGATGAACATCGCCGCGTAGACGCCGTTGGCGGTGTGGCTGAGCACGGCGTCGCGGTGGGCCTGTTCCGCGGCGGCGCCCGGGTCGCCGGGGTTGGTCCAGCCGTGCACATCGGCGCGGATGAGGGCGCCGATCCACTCGCGGAACGGGTTGCGGTGGCGGGCCGTGTGCGGGGGTTCGATGCCGGCGAGGAGGTTGCGGTAGGCGATGCGCTCGGCGGTGAAGGTGCGGCCGGCGGGGAGTTCGTCGAGCCAGAGCCCGGCCAGTTCGACGGTGCTGAAGGCCCTGCCGTGCCGACGGAGCAACAGGAGGTTCAGCAGCGGGTAGTTGAGATCGTCGTCCTCGGGCATGCCGTCGATGTTCTCGGCGAGCGAGGTGCCGGCGGAGCGGCGGTTCCAGGGGTGGGCCGCCTTGAGGTCGTCGGGGACCCCGCGGGCCGTGAAGTACCCGGCGAGCGGCCAGTTGCCGGTGGACCGGGCGAGCCGGCGGATGCCGTCGAGGGACACCTTCTCGACCGGCTTGCCCAGCAGACAGCCCACGGCCCGCCCCAACCACGCCGCTTCGAACCGGAGCGGGGTCAGGGCCGTACGGACGCCACCGCCCCTGGACCCGCCGTCACCCGGACCCCGCATGCCTGCGGCGCCGGAGGACCCGTGGCCGGAGGACCCGTGGCCGGGGAGCCCGTGGCCGGGGGACCCGTGGGCCGGAAATCCGCCCTCGGGCAACCCGCTGTCCGAGAAGCCGTGTTCGGCGAACCTGCGATCCCGGAATCCGCGGTCCGGCGACCGGTGACCCGTCGGTCCACCGCCCGTCGGTCCGCTGCCTGCCGCCCCGGCGCTCGGTGATCCGGGGTGCCGTGCAGCGGGGTTCGTCGGGTGACGGGCCATCAACTCGGTGGCTGCTGGGAGGGGTTCGGTCGGCCAGTGGGGGCACAGAGTCTTGATCCCGGTCAGGTCGGTCGGTTCCCGGTCGGCCGAGGTGCTGGGCAGGTCGGCCAGTTCGTCCAGCAGGTCCTCCGCGAGCAGCCGCAGATACCGCGACGCCGGCCGCGGGGAGGCACCGGCCCGCACCGGCGCGGCACCGCCGCCCGCCGCCGTCCACCGCGCCTCGATCGCCGCAGGCTCGCGTCCGTCCTGCCGCGCCTGGCGAAGCTCGTGGGCCACCAGGTCCTCCGGCTGGACCCAGGTCAGCCGGAGCATTCCGGACCCCCGAGTGCGGCGAACGCCCGCTCGTGGGCCCGGCGCCGTCCGACGTCCCGCGCGAAGACCTCCCGTGCGACCTCGGTGAGCGTCCGGGCCGGCGCCCACAGGTCCAGCCGGCTCGCCTCCGCCACGGTCTTGGACCAGTCCTCCGGCACGGGCGAGCCGAGGGCGCCGGCCAGCGCGCCCGCCATCGTCGCGATCGAGTCGCAGTCGCGGCCGTAGTTGACCGAGCCCAGCACCGCCTGCCGGTAGTCGCCGTCGGCCACCAGCAGCATGCCGAGCGCGATCGGAAGTTCCTCGATCGAGTGCAGCCGGGACGGGCGGCGGGCGCCGAGCGACGGGGCCCGGTAGTCGGGGCCGACCGTGTCGTAGGGTGCCACCGCCTCCCGCAGCGGGACCAGCGCCGACTCGATGTCGCGGTGTCGGCCGGCCACCGCGCAGACCTCCTCGATCGCCGCCCGGGTGCCGTCCTTCGCCAGCGACAGGCAGGTGGCCACCACCGACCGGGGGCTCGCGCCGGGTGCCGCGGCCGCCGCCACCGCCGCGGCGAAGACCCCGGCCGCCTCACGGCCGTACGAGGACTGGTGCGCGCCCGCGACGTCCAGCGCCTCGGCGTACGCGCCCGCCGGGTTGGCCGCGTTGACCAGGCCGACGGGGGCCATGTACATCGCCGCCCCGCAGTTGACGATATTGCCGGTGCCCGCCTCCCGGGGGTCCACATGGCCGTACGCCAGCCGGGCCACCAGCCACTTCTCCGCCAGGAAGATCCGGTGCAGCGGCAGCGCCTCCGCCTCCAGTTCGGGGATCCAGCGCGGGTTGGTCATCAGATCCGGGACCAGGTGGTCGGCGACGGCGTAGGCGTCCAGGTGGTCCCGGACCCGCGCGTACACCCGGACCAGCGCATGGGTCATCAGGGTGTCGTCGGTGACGTGCCCGTCGCCCTTGTGGTACGGCGCGATGGGGCGGGCGGTGCGCCAGTCGTCGCCGTGCCAGGGGCCGACGACGCCGTGCACACGGCCACCGTGGCGTTCGAGGATCTGGTCGGGCGAGTAGCCCTCGACGGGGCCGCCGAGCGCGTCTCCGACGGCGGCGCCGACGAGCGCCCCGGTGATCCGCTCATGCAGACCGGGGCTGCCGATTTCATCTGCTGTGGGCGTCATGCCCCGCATCATCCCCCTGGCGCGGCCGGTTGCGCGGCTTCCAGGAGTCCGGCGAGTTCGACCAGGTCGGTGCCGGTGAGGCGGGGGAGCGCACAGCCGGAGAGGGTGCGGCAGGCGTCCCGCCACGCGCCCGGCACGGCCGCGCCGCCGCCCAGCGCCCCGGTCAGCGCGCCCGCCAGCGCGGGGGCCGAGTCGGCGACCCGGGACAGGCAGGCCGCGGCGGGCACGGCCTCGGCGATCCGGCCCCGTGCGGCGCTGGCCAGGGCGAGGGCGACCGGGACCGTCTCGGCGGCGGCGATGCCGTAGCTGTAGACGTGGTCGACGATCTGGTGCTCCAGGAGGGGGATCAGGGCGAAGGCGGTCCCGGTGTCCTGGGCGAGGGCCAGCGCGTGGCGGGCGTTGCGGCCGATCTCCGTGGTCGCGGGCAGCTCGCCGAGTGCCGCCGTCACACAGGCGTCCACGTCCGCGCCGGCGAGCGCCAGGGCGAGGGCCGCGGCCATCGCCCTGGCGCCGTGTACCCCGTCGCCGTCCTGGGTGTAGCGGGCGTCGAACTCGGCCAGTTCGGCGGCGCGCCGGGCATCGCCGCGGTGGGCGACGGCGAGCACGCAGGCGCGCACGCAGGCCGCGTCGTCGAAGTAGTGCGGGTTGTCGTGGCCGGTGGCGGGCGGGCGCAGCCCGGTGGCGAGGTTGCCGAGGCCGGCCCGGACCGAGATCCGGGCGCGCAGCGGCAGCACCGCGGACTCGACCTCCGGGGCGCGCTCGGCCGCGGCGGCGACCTCGGAGGCGACGGCGCTCCAGGTGAGGTCGATGGCGGCCCGGGTGCGGCGGTCCCGGCTCAGGTCCCCGAGCGCGCTGTCGTCGCCGGCGCGCAGCACCGCCTCGGCCGCGAACACCGCCCACTCGGCGTCGTCGGAGGGGCCGAGGCGCAGCGGCTCCGGGGGCTGGTTGAGCGCGATCGGCACGGGCAGCGTGGTCGTCGCGTTCTGCTCGGCGAAGGTGTCCAGCTCGCGGGTGAGCCGCCGTGTCCACTCGGGCATCCGGGCGGCACGGTGGCGCGCCGCCGGCCATCCGGCGGCGTCCCCCGCGGCCAGCCCGAGCAGCAGCCCCTCGATCCTGCGGCTCACGGCCGCACCGTGCCCTGCTCGACCGCCGCACACGCGGCGGGCACACAGGCCGCGGTGTCGGCGGGCGGTACCGCCGCCGGGTGGGCCTCGCCGCGTACGGTGTCCGCCGCGAGCCCTTCCGCGGCCTGTACCCCGGCCTGTGCGACGAGGTCGCGCAGCGCACCGGGCGGGACCTGCGGCAGCGCCGGCCCGCCCGCCCCCGGCCCGCCCGTCCCCCGGCCCGGGAACTCCGCTGTGCCCTCGGCCGCGGGTTCCGGTGCTTCCCGGACCAAGGGTTCCGGTGCGCCCTCGACCGGGACTTCCGATGCGCCCTCGACCGCGGGTCCCGTTCCGTCCGGGACGAGGAGTTTCGCCGCCTGCCCGACCAAGGGTTTCGGTGCGTCTTGGACCAGGAGTTCCGATGCGTCCAGGACCGGGAGTTCCGGTGTCTGTCCGGCCAAGGGTTCCGGTGCGTCCCGGACCGGGAGTTCCGGTGCCTGCCTGGCCGCGGGACCCGGCGCTTCCTCGACCAGGAGTTTCGCTGCCTGCCCGAGCAGGAATTCCGGTGCCTGCCCGAGCAGGAGTTCCGGTGTCTCCCGGGCCGGGGGAGCCGGGGCGTGTTCGACCAGGAGGTCCGCCACGTCGAGTACATGGTGGCCCGCCATGGACGGCAGGCAGCTGCCGCGAGCCGGACCGATCGCCGCCGCCCAGTCGGACGGTACGGCGCCGGCGCCCTCGGTCGCGCCGGCCAGCGCGCCCGCCACGGCGGCCGTGGTGTCGGCGTCCCGGCCCATGTTGACCGCCGTCAGGACGGCCCGCCGGAAGTCGCCGTCGGCGGACGCGTACGCCCCGAAGGCGAGGGCCACCGCCTCGGGGGCGAGGTCGGTCCAGGGGTAGCCGCCGACGACGACCGCGGAGCGGACCGCGCGTTCGCCGCGGTGGGCGACGGCGACCGCCCGGCGCAGCGAGCGGGCCGTCCACGAGTCGTCGGGGACGACGGCGAGCGCGGCGGCGACCACCGCGCTGACCGGCGCCCCCGCCATGGCCGCTGCCACCCCGGCGGCCACCGCCTGCCCGCCGTAGATGCCCTCGCCGTCATGGCTGACCGAGCCGTCGATCGCCACCAGCCGGGCCGCCTCGGCGGGGCGGCCCGCAGCGAACACCCCGAAGGGGGCGGCCCGCATCGCGAGGCCGTCGCTCCAGGCGTGGCGGTGCTGCGCGGAGATGGGCGCGGCCAGCCCCCGGCGCAGGTTCTCCAGCGTGCCCCGCTCGCTGAACCCCGCTCCCCGGAAGGGCCCCTCGTGCCGGTTCGCGATCCACTCGTGCCAGGCCGCCTCCGCATGCTCCGGGGTGAGCGCGCAGCCGTGCCGGGCGAGCAGCAGCCCCGAGAAGATCGCGTACTCGGTGTCGTCGGTGCCGGCCGGCCGTTCGACGACGTAGCCCGTGATACGGCCCCAGCGGGCCCGGATCTCCGAGGGCTTCAGGTTCTCCGCCGGGGCTCCGAGCGCGTCTCCCACCGCCAGGCCGAGCAGCGCGCCGCGCGCCCGGTCGCGGAGTTCGGTGGCGTCCCCGGGGGACGGGACCGACGGGATGCGGGCGATCGATGCCATGGGCGGCTCTCTTCGTGGGGCGGCTTTTGCGGATGTCTGCCACCGGAGCGGTCGGCGCGAGCACCGATGGCCTCAGCATCACCCGGTCGACATATGCGCAGCACCCCGCACGTTTGAGCAAAAAAGGTAAAGCCGCAGGTTAGCCCAGCCTTTCCTTGCTGGCGGGACGGAAATCAAAGGCGTAGATTCGCTGTTGTCAAAAAGTAGAACCCGTCCAACTAAGCTCCTGGGGGGACCCCTATGGCCATCATCGACACCGAGGCCGCGCTGCACGAGGCCCATCGGGACAATCACACGCACCGGGACGTGAACGGCGGCTGGCTGCGCCCCGCCGTGTTCGGCGCGATGGACGGCCTGGTCTCCAACCTCGCCCTGATCACCGGTGTGGCGGGCGGCGCGGTCGGCCACCAGACCATCGTCATCACGGGGCTCGCGGGCCTCGCCGCCGGCGCCTTCTCCATGGCGGCCGGCGAGTACACCTCCGTCGCCTCGCAGCGCGAACTGGTCGAGGCCGAGCTGGACGTCGAGCGGCGGGAGCTGCGCCGGCATCCGCAGGACGAGGAGGCGGAACTGGCGGCGCTCTACGAGACGCGGGGCGTCGAGCCGGAGCTGGCCCGCGAGGTCGCCCGGCAGCTGTCCCGGGACCCCGAGCAGGCCCTGGAGATACACGCCCGGGAGGAGCTGGGCGTCGACCCGGGCGACCTGCCGTCGCCGCTGGTCGCGGCGGTCTCCTCGTTCGGCTCGTTCGCGCTGGGCGCCCTGCTGCCCGTCCTGCCGTACCTGCTGGGCGCGACCGCGCTGTGGCCGGCCCTGGTGCTGGCCCTCATCGGGCTGTTCGGCTGCGGCGCCGTGGTCGCCAAGGTGACCGCCCGCAGCTGGTGGTTCAGCGGTCTGCGGCAGCTCGCCCTCGGTGGCGCGGCGGCCGGTGTGACCTTCGCCCTGGGCAGTTTGTTCGGAACCGCCGTAGGATAGTGCGGCTGGCACCCATGCGCCGGGCCGCATGAGCAGCTGTTACCCACTGGTTTCGAATGCTTAACCGCTGGGCATGAGCCGTAAGCGCTGTGGGCAAAGACGCCTACGGCGCATCCGCGGGATGAGCGAGGACGCCCCTCCCGCCCCCCTTCGGGCCGATGGACATGGATCTGTCCGCGCCGGCCCCCACATACTTCCGCCGCCGTGCGCGGCGCTCTGTCGCGCACCCCGGCGACGTCCGCATGCTGGAACGGAGCATATTCCCGAGCACCGTTCCATCATGTAACCTGCACGAAATTTTGCACTCACGCAGAGGGCCAGCGTCGTCCCTCGGCAGCCGCATATGCCAGATGACGACGACGGGAGAGCCGATGCGTACACCGCGCCAGCCGTCCCAGCATTCCACGAATGGCCGGAACTGGTCGTTCATGGATGCTCGCCCTGCTGCGCAGGGTATGTACGACCCCCGCAACGAGCACGACGCCTGTGGCGTCGGCTTCGTGGCCACCCTCACCGGCGAGGCGAGCCATGTGCTGGTCGAGCAGGCGCTCACGGTTCTGCGCAACCTGGAGCATCGCGGTGCCACCGGCTCCGAGCCCGACTCCGGCGACGGCGCGGGACTGCTCTCCCAGGTGCCGGACGCCTTCTTCCGCGAGGTGGCCGGATTCGAACTCCCCGCGGCCGGGGCGTACGCCGTCGGCATCGCCTTCCTGCCCGAGGAGCACACCGCCGAGGCCGTCTCACAGATCGAGACGATCGCCCACGAGGAGGGGCTGACGATCCTCGGCTGGCGCGAGGTCCCGGTCGCCCCCGATCTGCTGGGCGCCACCGCCCGCTCGACCATGCCGGTCTTCCGGCAGCTCTTCGTCACCGACAACGCCAGCGAGGGCATCGCGCTGGACCGCAAGGCGTTCGTGCTGCGCAAGCGCGCCGAGCGCGAGGCAGACGTGTACTTCCCGTCGCTGTCCGCGCGCACGATCGTGTACAAGGGCATGCTGACCACCGGACAGCTCGAACCGTTCTTCCCCGACCTGTCCGACCGCCGCTTCGCCACCGCGATCGCGCTCGTGCACTCCCGGTTCTCCACCAACACCTTCCCGTCGTGGCCGCTCGCGCACCCGTACCGCTTCGTCGCGCACAACGGTGAGATCAACACCGTCCAGGGCAACCGCAACTGGATGCGCGCCCGCGAGTCCCGGCTGGCCTCCGACCTGTTCGGCGACGGAAACCTGGAGCGCGTCTTCCCGGTGTGCACGCCCGGCGCCTCCGACTCCGCCTCCTTCGACGAGGTGCTGGAACTGCTGCACCTCGGCGGCCGCTCGCTGCCGCACTCCGTGCTGATGATGATCCCGGAGGCATGGGAGAACCACGCCTCCATGGACCCGGCCCGGCGCGCCTTCTACCAGTTCCACGCCACCATGATGGAGCCCTGGGACGGCCCGGCCTGCGTCACCTTCACCGACGGCACCCAGGTCGGCGCCGTACTCGACCGCAACGGACTGCGCCCCGGCCGCTACTGGGTCACCGACGACGGCCTCGTCGTCCTCGGCTCCGAGGTCGGCGTCCTCGACATCGACCCCGCCAAGGTGGTCCGCAAGGGCCGGCTGCAGCCCGGCCGCATGTTCCTCGTCGACACCGCCGAGCACCGCATCATCGAGGACGACGAGATCAAGGCGACCCTCGCCGCCGAGCAGCCCTACGCCGACTGGCTGGAGGCCGGCGAGATCGAGCTGGGCGACCTGCCCGAGCGCGAGCACATCGTGCACACCCACGCCTCGGTCACCCGCCGCCAGCAGACCTTCGGCTACACCGAGGAAGAGCTGCGCGTCCTGCTCGCCCCGATGGCCAAGACCGGCGCCGAGCCCATCGGCTCCATGGGCACCGACTCGCCCATCGCCGCCCTGTCCGAGCGCCCGCGTCTGCTGTTCGACTACTTCACCCAGCTGTTCGCGCAGGTCACCAACCCGCCGCTGGACGCCATCCGCGAGGAACTGGTCACCTCGCTGCGCTCCGCGCTGGGCCCGCAGGGCAATCTGCTCGACCCGAACGCCGCGTCCTGTCGCTCCGTCGTGCTGCCCTTCCCGGTCATCGACAACGACGAGCTGGCCAAGCTCATCCACATCAACGCCGACGGCGACCTGCCGGGCTTCAAGGCCGCGACCCTCTCCGGTCTGTACCGGGTCGGCGGCGGCGGCGACGCGCTGGCCGCCCGCATCGACGAGATCTGCGCCGAGGCCGACGCCGCCATCGGCAACGGCGCCCGGCTGATCGTCCTGTCGGACCGCCACTCGGACGCCGAGCACGCCCCGATCCCCTCGCTGCTGCTCACCGCGGCCGTCCACCACCACCTCATCCGCACCAAGCAGCGCACCCACGTGGGCCTGCTGGTCGAGGCCGGCGACGTCCGCGAGGTCCACCATGTGGCCCTGCTCATCGGCTACGGCGCCGCCGGGGTCAACCCGTACCTGGCGATGGAGTCCGTGGAGGACCTGGTCCGCGCGGGCACCTTCCTGCCCGGAATGGAGACCGAGCAGTCCATCCGCAACCTGATTTACGCGCTCGGCAAGGGCGTCCTGAAGGTCATGTCCAAGATGGGCATCTCGACCGTCGCCTCCTACCGCGGCGCCCAGGTCTTCGAGGCCGTCGGCCTCGACGAGGGCTTCGTCGAGAAGTACTTCAACGGCACCGCCACCAAGATCGGCGGCGTCGGCATCGACGTCGTCGCCGAGGAGGTCGCCGCCCGGCACGCCAAGGCCTACCCGGCCTCCGGCATCGCCCCCGCGCACCGCGCCCTGGAGATCGGGGGCGAGTACCAGTGGCGCCGCGAGGGCGAGCCGCACCTGTTCGACCCCGAGACGGTCTTCCGCCTCCAGCACTCCACGCGCACCGGCCGCTACGACGTCTTCAAGAAGTACACCGCGCGCGTGAACGAGCAGTCCGAGCGCCTGATGACGCTGCGCGGGCTGTTCGGCTTCGCCGCGGACCGGCAGCCGGTCCCCGTCGACGAGGTCGAGCCGGTCAGCGAGATCGTCAAGCGCTTCTCCACCGGCGCCATGTCGTACGGGTCCATCTCCCGCGAGGCGCACGAGACGCTTGCCATCGCCATGAACCGGCTGGGCGGCAAGTCCAACACCGGTGAGGGCGGCGAGGACCCGGAGCGCCTGTACGACCCGGCGCGCCGCTCGTCGATCAAGCAGGTCGCCTCCGGCCGTTTCGGCGTGACCTCCGAGTACCTGGTCAACGCCGATGACATCCAGATCAAGATGGCCCAGGGCGCCAAGCCCGGCGAGGGCGGCCAGCTGCCCGGCCACAAGGTGTACCCGTGGGTGGCCAAGACCCGGCACAGCACCCCCGGCGTCGGCCTGATCTCGCCGCCGCCGCACCACGACATCTACTCCATCGAGGACCTGGCCCAGCTGATCCACGACCTCAAGAACGCCAACCCGGCCGCGCGGATCCATGTGAAGCTGGTGTCCGAGGTCGGCGTCGGCACGGTCGCCGCGGGCGTCTCCAAGGCGCACGCGGACGTGGTCCTGATCTCCGGGCACGACGGCGGCACCGGCGCCTCCCCGCTGACCTCGCTCAAGCACGCGGGCGGCCCCTGGGAGCTGGGCCTCGCCGAGACCCAGCAGACCCTGCTGCTCAACGGCCTGCGCGACCGGATCGTGGTGCAGACCGACGGCCAGCTGAAGACCGGCCGCGACGTGGTGATCGCCGCGCTGCTCGGCGCCGAGGAGTTCGGTTTCGCGACCGCGCCGCTCGTCGTCTCCGGCTGTGTCATGATGCGCGTCTGCCACCTGGACACCTGCCCGGTCGGCATCGCCACCCAGAACCCGACCCTGCGGGAGCGGTTCGCCGGCAAGGCCGAGCACGTGGTGAACTTCTTCGAGTTCATCGCCCAGGAGGTCCGCGAACTCCTGGCCGAGCTGGGTTTCCGCTCCATCGAGGAGGCCGTCGGCCACGCCGAGGCGCTTGACGTCAGCCGGGCCGTCGACCACTGGAAGGCGCAGGGCCTGGACCTGGAGCCGCTGTTCCACGTGCCCGACCTGCCCGCGGGCGCGGTGCGCCACCAGGCCGTCGAGCAGGACCACGGCCTGGCCAAGGCCCTGGACAACGAGCTGATCAAGCTCGCCGCCGACGCCCTCGCCGCGTCCAGCGCCACCGACGCCCAGCCGGTGCGCGCGCAGGTCCCCATCCGCAACATCAACCGCACGGTCGGCACCATGCTCGGCCACGAGGTGACGAAGAAGTTCGGCGGCGCAGGTCTGCCCGACGACACGATCGACATCACCTTCACCGGCTCGGCCGGCCAGTCCTTCGGCGCGTTCCTGCCGCGCGGCGTCACCCTCCGCCTGGAGGGCGACGCCAACGACTACGTCGCCAAGGGACTGTCCGGTGGACGGGTGATCGTGCGCCCGGACCGCGGCGCCGACCACCTCGCCGAGTTCTCCACGATCGCGGGCAACACCCTCGCCTACGGCGCGACCGGCGGCGAGCTGTTCCTGCGCGGTCGCACCGGCGAGCGGTTCTGCGTGCGCAACTCCGGTGCGCTGGTGGTCGCCGAGGGCGTGGGCGACCACGGCTGCGAGTACATGACCGGCGGTCACGCGGTCGTCCTCGGCGAGACGGGCCGCAACTTCGCGGCCGGCATGTCCGGCGGCGTCGCCTACGTCATCGACCTGAACCGCGACCACGTCAACGCGGGCAACCTGGGCGCGATCCAGCCGCTGGACGAGACGGACAAGCAGTGGCTGCACGACGTGGTGCGCCGCCACCAGGAGGAGACCGGCTCGACGGTCGCCGAGAAGCTGCTGGCCGAGTGGGACACCGCGGCCGACCGCTTCACCAAGATCATCCCCAGCACGTACCAGGCAGTGCTCGCCGCCAAGGACGCCGCCGAGCGAGCCGGTCTCTCCGAGACCGAGACCCACGAGAAGATGATGGAGGCGGCGATCAATGGCTGACCCGAAGGGCTTCCTCAACCACGGCCGTCAGATCGCCGAGACCCGTCCCGTCAGCGAGCGCGTCAAGGACTGGAACGAGGTCTACGTCCCCGGCTCGCTGCTGCCCATCATCAGCAAGCAGGCCAGCCGGTGCATGGACTGCGGCATCCCGTTCTGCCACAACGGCTGCCCGCTCGGAAACCTGATCCCCGAGTGGAACGACTACGCCTACCGCGAGGACTGGTCCGCCGCCTCGGAGCGGCTGCACGCCACCAACAACTTCCCGGAGTTCACCGGGCGGCTGTGTCCGGCGCCCTGCGAGTCGGCGTGCGTACTCGGCATCAACCAGCCGCCGGTCACCATCAAGAACGTCGAGGTCTCGATCATCGATAAGGCGTGGGACGCCGGTGACGTCCGGCCGCAGGCGCCCGAGCGACTGTCCGGCAAGACGGTCGCCGTGATCGGCTCGGGCCCCGCGGGCCTGGCCGCCGCCCAGCAGCTGACCCGGGCCGGCCACACCGTCGCCGTCTACGAACGCGCCGACCGCATCGGTGGCCTGCTGCGCTACGGCATCCCCGAGTTCAAGATGGAGAAGCGGCACATCAACCGCCGTATCGAGCAGATGCGCGCGGAGGGCACCCGGTTCCGCACCGGCGTCGAGATCGGCCGCGACCTGAAGGCGACGGACCTGCGCAAGCGGTACGACGCCGTCGTCATCGCCGCCGGCGCCACCACCGCCCGCGATCTGCCGGTGCCCGGCCGTGAACTCAAGGGCATTTACCAGGCGATGGAGTACCTGCCGCTGGCCAACAAGGTCCAGGAGGGCGACTACGTCACCGCGCCGATCTCGGCGAAGGGCAAGCACGTCGTGGTGATCGGCGGCGGCGACACCGGCGCGGACTGCGTGGGCACCGCCCACCGCCAGGGCGCGGCTTCCGTCACCCAGCTGGAGATCATGCCCCGCCCCAACGACGAGCGGGACAAGGTCGCCCAGCCCTGGCCGACCTTCCCGATCCTCTACAAGGTCACCTCGGCCCACGAGGAGGGCGGCGAGCGCATCTACTCGGCGTCCACCACCCACTTCGAGGGCGACGAGGACGGCCAGGTGCAGTGGCTGCACCTCGCCGAGGTCGAGTTCGTCGACGGCAGGCTGACCCAGAAGCCGGGCACGGAGCGCCGTATCCCCGCCCAACTCGTCACGCTCGCCATGGGCTTCACCGGCACCGACCGGGACAACGGCCTGGTCGAGCAGTTCGGCCTTGAGCTGGACGAGCGCGGCAACATCGCCCGCGACGCCGACTTCCAGACCAATGTCCCGGGCGTCTTCGTCGCCGGTGACGCCGGCCGCGGGCAGTCGCTCATCGTGTGGGCGATCGCCGAGGGCCGCTCGGCCGCCAAGGGCGTCGACCGCTTCCTGACCGGCGCGAGCGACCTGCCGGCCCCGATCCGCCCGACGGACCGCGCCCTGGGCTGACAGACGTCCCGTACAAAGGCGTACGGAACACCGACGGCGCCTGCCCAGTCCCCGACCGGACCCAGGGCAGGCGCCGCCACTTTCTCATGAGGCCCCGGGCCCGATGGAGCGCCCCAATGGGGCGCGGGGCTGTGTCAATGTGCGGCTCCGCCGCGCGGGCGCGCCCAGCCACGACGCACCCGCAGACAAAGAACGACACGACACGTCACGCCACGGCCAGGTCACCGCACCTCGTACAACTCCCCGTACACCCGCCACCGCAAAGGCCGACGCAGCCCCATGTTGCCGTCGTAGAGAAACTGCCGCTGAGCCGTGTCGATGCGACTGGTGTCGATCCCCGGCCGCTTGACCCGCATGGCCTTGCGGCGGACGTCCAGGAAGATGTCGAGGTACGCCTTCTCGCTACCCCCCTCCGCAGGGGTGTCGGCCTCCTTGAGGGCACGTTCACGCAGGCCGTAGAAGCCGTCCGGACCGGTGCCGGGCCCATGGAAGACCATCGCGTCGTAGTAGATGAACTGGCCCAGCGTGCCCAGTCCGTCCAGCTTGGCGAGGCGGACGGCGGGGTCGAAGTAGGCACGGTCACGCTCGGAGTCCTGAGCCGCACGGAAGGCCGGGCGCTTCGACTCCGCCTTCCAGGCGGCGGTGAAGCCGGGGTCGAGGCCCTCGTGCGAGTCCGTGCCGTCGACCTTGCGCAGCGCGGGCAGATAGCCGGCGAGACCGTTGTCCGGGTGCGCCTTGGTGTAGCGCTCCACCAGGGTGAGCAGATCGTGCGTGCCGGTGCAGAAGCCGATGATGCCCGCGGTGTAGCCCTGCCCGTCGCCGATGTCCTCGATGTAGCCGTACGTACTGCGCCAGTCCAGCGTGGAGTTCTCGGCGCTCGCCACGAGCTGCTGCGCCAGCTCCTTCTTCCCCGGCGCGGCAAGGCCCGGCGGGGCGTCCGCGATCACCTCGTCGTCCTGGGACTTCTCCGACCGCTCGGCCCGCGCCTTGGCGTCCGTGCGGGCCTGGGCCGCGGCGGAGGCGGGCTGGGACGAGGAGGGACCCGAGTCGCCCGGCGTGGCCACGTACACCACCGCCGTGACGATCACCGGGACGGCCGCGAACAGCAGAATTCCGGCTCGTTTCATGACATCACCGTACGGCCCGTATCAGGCCGCCCCTCCCGTCAGTTCCGAGACCTTCGCCCAGGTCAACACCACCAGCAGGACCAGCACGGCGATGCCCGCGCCCGCCTGCACCAGGGTGCGCCGGCCGTCCCGCGGCGCGTACGCGTAGGCGAGCGTCAGCGTGCCGCCCGCCAGCAGACCGCCGAGGTGCCCCTGCCAGGACGCGAACCCCGCGGAGATCACCAGCCACAGCAGCAGCCCCACCATGTAGCGGTTGACGGCGTTCATGTCGTAGCCCAGGCGGCGGGCCATCACGTAGTAGGCGGCACCGAGTCCGAAGATCGCGCCGGACGCGCCGACCGTCAGCGTGTCCGGGGCGATCAGCAGCACCAGTACGGAGCCGCTGAGCGCCGAGAGCAGATACAGGGCGACGAAGCGGACGCGGCCCAACTGGGCCTCGACCACCCGGCCGAGGCTCCACAGGGACACCATGTTCAGCACGATGTGCAGGATGCCGAACGGCGTCTCCGTGGCCGGCAGATGCAGGAACGCCCCGGTCAGCAGCCGGTACCACTCGCCTCCGGCAAGCCCCTCCGCGTGCACGTCGGGGCCGTACGGGTACTGCCACAGATAGTGCGTGCCGTCGCCGCCCACGAGCCCGCGCCCCAGCATCCCGAACCGGTCCACGACCCCGGGGCGTACCAGTTCGGCGAGGTAGGCGAGGACGTTGAGGCCGATGAGGACACCGGTGACGACCGGCACCGTGGTGATCCGGCCGCCGAACGCGGTCCGTGCCTGCCGTATCGACCGGGCGCCCTCGCGTACGCAGTCCACGCACTGGTGGCCGACGGCGGCCTCCCGCATGCAGGCCGGGCAGATGTAGCGATCGCAGCGGGTGCAGCGCACATGCGACTCCACCCTGGGGTGGCGGTAGCAGGTGGTGACGGCGGACTCGGCGGCCACGGCCGGCTCCTCAAGATCATGGGCATGGGACGAGCCGGTGGGGACGGCGGCGAACAAAATAGCGAACCGCGGGGGCGGGAGGAAAAAGCGGGGGTGGAAGATCGCGTAGTCTCGGCCTCCGGAGCCGCACGAGGGGGGAGCCCGGCATGGCCGCGATCAGTCTCAGCAAGGTGACCGAGAGCGCGCCCGCGCTGGTCGAGCCGTACCGTACCGCCGGGGTGTCCCTCGTCAAGCACGGGCTGGACGGGTTGCGCGCGGCCGTCTACCTCGTCGTCGACTACTCCGGGTCGATGAGGCCGTACTACGAGGACGGCAGTGTGCAGGCGCTCGCCGACCGGGTGCTCGGGCTGTCCGCGCACCTCGACGACGACGGCCGGGTGCCGGTGGTGTTCTTCTCGACGGACGTCGACGCCGTCACCGAGATCGCCCTCGCCGACCACCAGGGCCGCATCGGCCGGATCGCCGCCGGGCTCGGGCACATGGGCAAGACCAGCTACCACCTGGCCATGGACGCCGTCATCGACCACTACCTGGACAGCGGCTCCACCGCGCCCGCCCTCGTCGTCTTCCAGACCGACGGCGGCCCGATCAGCAAGCCCGCCGCCGAACGCTATCTGTGCAAGGCGGCCAGGCTGCCGCTGTTCTGGCAGTTCGTCGGCTTCGGCGACCCGGACAGCCGCCAGTTCGACTTCCTGCGCAAGCTGGACGAACTGGCGGTGCCGGACCGCCGGGTGGTGGACAACGCGGGCTTCTTCCACGCCGGCCAGGACCCGCGGAAGGTGTCCGACGCCGACCTGTACGACCGTCTGCTGGGCGAGTTCCCCACCTGGCTGAGCGCAGCCCGATCCCAGGCCGTCATCCCCTCACCCTGACCCCGCCCAACGACCTTCTCCATGGCAGGGGGAGGGGCGGGCGGCGCGCCGATTCTCGGCGAGGCCCCCGGGGTGTGTGCGGCGGTCGAGGCGGAAGCAGACGTGCCGGAACCGGACTGGAACGCTGGTGCCGGTGCCGCCGGGGCCACCACCGCCCGGCGGGTGCGGGCAGGGCCGGGCCTGGCGATGTCCAGACCGGCCGGTGCCGGAACCGACCCGCGAGGAGCCCCGGCAGCTTGCCGTTGGCGGCGGTTGGCGGCGGTTTCCGGCGGGGGCGCGGTTGGCGGGCGGGGGGTCAGGTGTCGCAGTCCAGGACCGTGCGGCACAGGGCGCAGCGGGCCCGGACCCGGCCCTTCACCGGTACCCGGATGCGCTGCTGGCAGGTCGGGCAGGGGAAGGAGACGCGCAGCCGGCCGCCGCCGTCGGGGGTGAAGGTGTAGGGCACGCCGGGCTGCGGCCCGTGGGCGTGCCGGCGGTCGCGGGCGTAGCGGCGGCGGCCCGCCCAGCCGGCCGCGGTCAGCGGCGGCTGCTGTTCGTCGTGCCGGGCCTGCGCCAGTCCCTTGGTGTACGCCGTGTACGCCTGCGGGCTGGTGAACCACACGGACGGGTCCTCGCCGAAGACCAGGGAGCGCTTGGCCAGGACGTAGCCGAACTCCTCCGGGGTGAGGTAGCCGAGCTTCTGGGACGACACCGCGTCCTCCCGGAAGGCGTCCAGCAGCAGCCAGCCGGCGCCCAGGTACGTGGCCGCCGTGTCCGTGAGGATCTCGTTCTCCGCCGTGCTGGGGAAGGACAGGTCCAGACGGTGCAGATAGACATGCGTGACCTCGTGCGCAAGGGCCGCGCCGATGTCCCGCCGATGGGTGCGGAAACGGTCGTTCAGCTCGACGAAGTACTCGGGGCCCGCGGCGAGTTCGACGTTCGCCGCATGGGTCATCTCGCGGAAGCTGACGATCACCCGGGCGTCCGGCAGCCGGAAGTGCCGGACGATCTCGCCGGCCACCCGCTGCGCGCCCAGGTGCAGATCGTCGGTGTCGCAGAAGGCCACGTCGGCGGGGGCCACACTGGTCGGGAAGGTCTGGATCGTGTCGTACGACAGCCGCCGGTACAGCGCGGTGATCGCGGCCCGCACCGTCTCCAGATGCGGGTAGCCGTGCATGACCGGCCCGTCGTTCGCCACGCCGTCACCCCCAAGGACGCCCCGACTTCTCATCCACTGTATGCGGGCGTGAGCGTTTTTCACCGGTCCGCGGCCCCCCGTCACCGCCCGGCACGACCGCACGCACAGCGAGCGCACGACCGCACGCACGGCGAGCGCCCGGCGGGTGCGGGGCGGGTGCGGGGCGGCCGTCCGCGTGTCCAGCCCGGCAGTTCGAGCCGTGCGTCGCCGCCGCGCAGGCCGTGACCGCGCCCCGGTACAGTCCCGGTGCGCCGCCCCGGGCGGCGCCGTGCGGGGCACCGCAGGCACCCCGTCGTCGAAGGCGTCCGCCGCAGTCCACGCGCGCGTGCTCCGTGCAGACACTGCCGCTCGTGCAGGATGCCGCCGGCGATGCCCTTGGGCTCGCCGACGCACGGCCCGTAGGTGAGCGACCGGGTCCCCGGTCCCGGCGATCCGCCGATGATCGAACTCGCCGCCGCCCCTTAGGCTGAACCCCCATGACCACCAGCAACACCGGTACCGGTGACGTCGATCCCGCCGTGCGCGCGGAACTCGACCGGCTGCGCGACAGCATCGACAACATCGACGCGGCCGTCGTCCACATGCTCGCCGAGCGCTTCAAGTGCACCCAGCAGGTCGGCCGGCTCAAGGCCGTGCACCGGCTGCCGCCCGCCGACCCGGCCCGCGAGGCCCGGCAGATCGCCCGGCTGCGCAGCCTCGCCGAGAACGCCAAGCTGGACCCGGCCTTCGCTGAGAAGTTCCTCAATTTCATCGTCGCCGAGGTGATCAGACACCACGAGCGCATCGCCGAGGACACCGCCAGGCATCAGGCCGTCGAGCCGGGCTGATCTCCGGCGACGCGGCGGCCCGCTGCCCCGGCCGGCTGGGGTGATGCCGCGGCTGCGCTCCGAAGGGGCGCGGGGAACCGCGCCACCGGCCACCACGGTGCCGCAGACGACCGACGGCGCGTCGCGGCCTTTCCGCGGGCACGGTTGGTCAGACCGCGAGCACTCCCCGTCAGTGTCCCGGCGTAAGCTGGTGGGCCTGCCGGGCGGGAGGGACGTGGGGCCATGCCGTCGGACGCCGAGATCCTCATCGTCGACGACCACCAGCACACGCTGTACGCACTGGAGCACGCCCTGGCCCCGCTGGGCCTGAGGACCGGCCGCGCCACCAGCTCGGACCAGGCGCTCAAGCAGGTCCTGCGCGGCCGGGTCGGCCTCCTCCTGCTCGATGTGAGCACGCCCGGCGCCTACGGCCCGGACGGGCCGGACGGCCTGGACGTGGTGCGGTGCATACGCCGCCTGGAACAGACCCGGCACATCCCCGTCGTCCTGCTCACCGGCTCCGACCCGGACCGCGAACTGGCCGCGGCCGCCTTGGGGCTCGGGGTCGCCGACCTCGTCCGCACCCCGGTCGACCCATGGGCCCTGCGCACCAAGGTCGGCCACCTGTACGCTGCCCACCAGCGCAGCCTCGCCCTGGAACGAGAGGTGCGCGAGCTGCGCGCGCTGCTCGCGGCCCGCGCCCAGGACGGGGACCGCGGCCCGCGCGCCGTCCGGCCGCACCCCGACGGCCGGGTACCGCCGCAACGCGACGCCGGGCGGGCCACCACTGCCCCATAATGGACATAAGCCGCATATCGCATCCGCCCCTGTGTGTTGTCGGCGGCATCGGGCAGCATGGCCTGCATGTCCGTACTCACGCGCGACGAAGCGCACAACCGAGCACAGCTCCTCGACGTCCACCGCTACACGATCGAACTCGACCTGACCGCCGGGGACGCGACCTTCGGCTCGCGCACCGCGATCAGGTTCTCCGTGCGGGCGGACGCCACGAACACCGACACGTTCGTCGAGGTCAAACCCGCCGAGCTGCGCTCCGTCACGCTCGACGGACAGCCCCTCGACCCGGACTCGCTGGACGAGAACCGGCTGCCGCTGAAGAACCTCGCCGCGGGCGAGCACGAACTGCGCGTCGACGCGCGGATGCACTACTCCCGCACCGGCGAGGGCATGCACCGCTTCACCGACCCCTCCGACGGCGAGACGTACGTCTACACCCAGCTGTTCATGGACGACGTGCAGCGCGTCTTCGCGGCCTTCGACCAGCCCGACCTGAAGGCCGTCTTCGAGCTGTCCGTCACCGCCCCCGAGAGCTGGACCGTCCTCGCCAACGGGATCACCGAGCACCTTGGCGCGGGCCGCTGGCGGGCCGCCCCGACCCCGCTGATCTCCACCTACCTGGTCGCCGTCGCCGCCGGACCCTGGCACTCCGTGCGCACCGAGCACCGCGGACTGCCCTTCGGCATCCACTGCCGCCGCTCCCTCGCGCCCCACCTGGACGCCGACGCCGAGGAGATCATCGACGTCACGCGCGCGTGCTTCGACCGCTACCACGAGAAGTTCGAGGAACCCTACCCCTTCGACTCCTACGACCAGGCGTTCGTCCCCGAGTTCAACGCCGGCGCCATGGAGAACCCGGGCCTGGTCACCTTCCGCGACGAGTTCGTCTTCCGCTCCGCCGTCACCGACACCGAGCGGCAGACCCGCGCCATGGTCATCGCCCACGAGATGGCCCACATGTGGTTCGGCGACCTCGTCACCCTCAAGTGGTGGGACGACATCTGGCTCAACGAGTCCTTCGCCGAGTACATGGGCTATCAGACCACCGCCGAGGCGACCCGCTTCACCGACACCTGGGTCGACTTCGGCGTCGCCCGCAAGGGCTGGGGATACAACGCCGACCAGCGCCCCTCCACCCACCCCGTCGCCCCCGAGGCCGTGGACGACACCGCCGCCGCGCTGCTCAACTTCGACGGCATCTCCTACGCCAAGGGCGCCTCCGCGCTGCGCCAGCTCGTCGCCTGGCTCGGTGAGAAGGACTTCCTGGCCGGCATCAACACCCACTTCGCCCGGCACCGGTTCGGCAACGCCACGCTTGCCGACTTCATCGACTCCCTGGCCACCGCCACCGAGCGCGACGTGCACGCCTGGGCCGACGCCTGGCTGCGCACCACCGGCGTCGACACCCTCACCCCGGCCGTCGCCCCCGCCGCCGACGGCACCTGCGCGCTCACCGTCGCACGCGACGGCAGCCGGCCGCACCGCATCACCGTCGGCCTGTACGACCACGACCTCGCCGACGAGGGCCGCCTCGTGCTGCGTGAGCGCGTCGACCTCGACGTACCGCAGACCGCGCCGCACCCCCTCGGCAAGCGGCCCGCGCTGCTGCTCCTCAACGACGGCGACCTGACCTACGCCAAGGTCCGGTTCGACGCCGAGTCCTTCGACGCGCTGCGCACGGGACTGTCCCGCCTGCCCGATCCGCTCACCCGCGCGGTCGTGTGGAACGCGCTGCGGGACGCGGTCCGCGACGGCGAACTCCCGCCCGCCGCCTACCTGGACGCCGCCCGCGCCCATCTGCCGCACGAGACCGACCTCGCCCTCGTGGAGGGCGTCCTCGCCTTCGCCACCGTGCAGGTGGCCGGCCGGTACGTCACGCCCGAGGACCGGCCCGCCGCGCTGGCCACGCTCTCCTCGCTGTGCCGTGACCTCATCCGGCGCACCGAGGACGGCGACAGCCCCGGCCGGCGGCTGCTCGCCGTCCGCCACTTCATCGATGTCGCCGCCCACCCCGACACGATCGCCGCCTGGCTCGCCGACGGCACCGTGCCCGGCGGGCCCGAGCTGGACCCGGAGCTGCGCTGGCGCATCCTGGGCCGGCTCGCCGTGCTCGGCGCCACCGACGAGGCCGCCATCGCCGCGGAACTGGAACGCGACCCGAGCGCCACCGGTCAGGAGGGCGCCGCCCGCTGCCGCGCCGCCCTGCCCGACCCGGAGGCCAAGCGGGCCGCGTGGGAGGCGATGTTCGCCGCGGACCGCGGGGCCGAACTGTCGAACTACCTGTTCATCGCCACCGCCCGCGGCTTCTGGCAGCCCGAACAGGCCGATCTGGTAAGGGAGTACGTGCCGCGCTACTACCCCGACGCGGTCGCCGTCGCCGCCCGCCGCGGCCCGGCCATCGCCACCGCCGTCGGCCGCTGGGCCTTCCCGGCCCACGCCGTGGACGCCGAGAACCTTGCCCTCGGCGAGGCATGCCTGCGCGACGGCGAGCCGACCACCGCCCTGCGCCGCTGGCTCACCGACGAACTCGACGACCTCGCCAGGGCCCTGCGCATCCGCAAGGCGTAACTCTCCTACGAGGACCCGGCACCCGGGGGCCATGGACCCGCCACGCCGCCGAGCCTTCGGCCGGTGCGCGCTGACCGCGGGACACGCAGGTCGGGCCTTTCTGCGGGGGCTCCTTGTGGGCGCGACCCGGGACGAGCGGACGGCCGAGTCGCCGTACGGCTCGGGCGCCCTGGCGTGCCCCTCGCTGGGCCTGGACCGCAGGCGGTGGCGAAGGACCCGCGCTTCGAGCACAGGTGGGGACTCGCACACAGCGGGCGTCCGCCCGGGTGCAGCGGCCCCGCCCGGGCCACGGCCGTCTCGGACCGCGGGGCCCAACTCCCGCCCGCGCACGACACGGTGCCGGGCACGGACCTCCGGAAACCGTCGGGCGACATCGGCGCCGCGATGCCGCCGGCACATACCCGACAGATTTTCCCCGTACGGGAGTACCCACTTTCGGGTCCCATCGCCGCGCATCCCGGGCGCGTCGGGGCCGTCGCGTACAAGCTGGAAGCCACATGGTCGTTCCGCTGTCCCGCGGCCCGGAGGAGAGCCCATGAACACGCCCCCCTTCGCCTCGTCCCCCGAAGGGCCCGACGCCCTGCGGCCGTTGCTGGACACCGTGCTCGACGCCCTCCGGGACGGCGCACGGGCGCGCGGCGGTCCGCTGCCCGCTGGCGGCCCCGAGGCGGTCGCCGCGCGGATCGCCGAGGCCATGGGGGACGTACTGCCCGGCGAGGGCGACCCGGACGCCCTGCGCACCCTCGTGCGAGCCCTCGCCGAGGGCTCGGCCGACCCCGCCGACCCGCTGTGCGCGGCCCATCTGCACTGCCCGCCGCTCGCCGTCGCCACCGCCGCGGACCTCGCGGTGAGCGCCCTCAACCCCTCCCTGGACTCCTGGGACCAGGCGCCCGCCGCCTCCGCGCTGGAAGCCGTCGTCACCCGCCGGCTCGCCCAGGAGATCGGCCTGGCCGACGCCCTCGTCACCACCGGCGGCACCGAGTCCAACCAGCTCGCGCTGCTGCTCGCCCGCGAGACACGGGGCGGCGGCGTCCGGCTCGTGTGCGGCGCCAACGCCCACCACTCGCTGCCCCGCGCCGCCTGGCTGCTGGGCCTGCCCGAACCCGTGGTCGTACCCACACCGCGCGGCATCCTCGACCCGGCCGCGCTCCATGACGCCGTCGTCCGGCTCCCGGGCCCCCTGCTGGTCGCCGCCACCGCCGGCACCACCGACGCCGGCCTCATCGACCCGCTCGCCGAGATCGCCGGACTGTGCTCCGCCCACGGCGCCCGGCTGCACATCGACGCGGCCTACGGCGGGCCGCTCGTCTTCAGCGACCGGCACCGCGAGCAGTCGGCCGGTCTCGAAGCCGCCCACACCGTCACCCTCGACCTGCACAAACTCGGCTGGCAGCCGGCCGCCGCGGGCCTGATCGCCGTGGCCCGCCCCCGCGAACTCGCCGCGCTCCAGCACCGCGCCGACTACCTGAACGCCGACGACGACACCGAGGCCGGCCTCCCCGACCTGCTCGGCCGCTCCCTGCGCACCACCCGCCGCCCCGATGTGCTCAAGACCGCCGTCACCCTGAAGACCCTCGGCCGCCGCGGACTCGGCGCCCTGGTCGACCAGGTGTGCGCGCGGGCCCGCGAGTTCGCCGCCCTCGTCCAGGACCACCCCGGCTTCGAACTGTACGACCGGCCCGTCATCAGCACCGTCCTGTTCCGGCCCGCCGGAGCGGACGACGAGACCGTCGCCGCCGTACGGCGCGGACTGCTCACGGAGGGCCGGGCCGTGCTCGGGCGCGCCCGCCTCGACGGCCGCCTCTGGCTGAAGGCCACCCTCCTCAACCCCCACACCCACCGGGACGAACTGGCCCGCCTCCTGAAACTCGTGGAAGGAACCACGCCCAGATGACCAGCCCCCCACACCACGAGAGCGAAGCTCCCCGCGATCTCGTCGGCGTCGGCATCGGCCCGTTCAACCTGTCCCTCGCCGCCCTCGCCCACCCGCTCGCCGAACTCGACGCCGTCTTCTACGAACAGCGCCCCGGCTTCGACTGGCATCCCGGCCTGCTCATCGAGGGCGCGACCGTCCAGGTCCCCTTCCTCGCCGACCTGGTGACCCTCGCCGACCCGACCAGCCAGTGGAGCTTCCTCAACCACCTCAGGAGCCGGGACCGGCTCTTCCCCTTCTACTTCGCCGAGCGCTTCCACAGCCTGCGCGCCGAGTACGACGCCTACTGCCGCTGGGTCGCCGAGAACCTTCCCGGACTGCACTTCTCCCACCGGGTCGACGCCGTCCGCTGGAATCCCCGACGGGACGTCTTCGAGGTCGACCACACCCGCCTCGACGCCGAGGGCAAGGCGGAGTTTCTGGGCCGCACCCACACCAGGAACATCGTCCTCGGCGTCGGCACCGCCCCCCATGTGCCCGAACCGCTCAAGCCCCTGGTGGCGGCGCCCGACGTCCCCGTCGTGCACGCCGCCGACTATCTGGAGCACCGCGAGGCGTTCCTCGCCGCCGGGCATGTCACCGTCGTCGGCTCCGGGCAGTCCGGCGCCGAGGTCTTCCTCGACCTGCTGCGCCACCGCCCGCCCGGCCGCGAACGGCTCCACTGGCTGGGCCGCACGGAGGCGTTCGCGCCCATGGAGTACTCCAAGCTCGGACTGGAGCACTTCACCCCCGACTACAGCCGTTACTTCCACGGCCTGTCCGAACCGGTCAGGGACCGGCTCGTCGCCGCCCAGTGGCAGCTGCACAAGGGCATCGACGCCGAGACCATCGCCGCCATCCACGACGAGCTGTACCGCCGCAGCCTGCACGGCGGCTGGCCCGACGCCGTGCTCACCCCCGGAGTCCGGGTGCGCACGGCGGGCCGTGTCGCCACCACCCGGATCGAACTCCACCTGGAACACGTCCAGCAGGACACCCGTTCCCGGCTGACCACGGACGCGGTCGTCCTCGCGACCGGCTACCGGGAACGCCCGCTGGACCGCGTCCTCGCCGGACTCGACCCCCATGTGCGCCGCGACGGCGCCGGCCGCCCCCAGGTGGACGAGGCGTTCCGGCTCGTGCTCGCCCCGTCCGTCACGGGCACGGCCTATGTGCAGAACGCGGAACGGCACACCCACGGCGTCGGCGCACCCGACCTGGGGCTGGCCGCCTGGCGCAGCGCCACCATCATCAACTCCCTGACGAAGAAGGAGACCTACCCGCTGCCCGGCCGGACGGCCTTCACCAGCTTCGGACTCGAACCGGCAAGGCCGGTGCCGCCCGCCCGGCAGGCGCGGGTACTGACCCCGCTCGTGGACGACCGGAGCTGACGAGCCGGCCCCGGGCCGGTGCCCGGGGCCGGCTCGCAAGGCCCTAGAACACCGGCGTGCCGGCCCGGGTCAGCTTCCAGTCGACCGACGCGAAGTCCTTGGGATCCAGGACGCCCTTCGCGGTCACCCACTCCGCGATCCGGGTCCGGATCTCCGTCGACTCGGACCACAGCTCCTGGGCCGAGGCCACGTGCGGGAACGCGCCGCCGCCATTGGCCCGGTAGTTGTTCACCGCGAACACGAACTGCTGCGCGTCGTCCAGCGCGGCCCCGTCGAAGGTGAGGTTCTTGATCCGCGAACCGGCCGGCTGGGCGATGTCGATGTCGTAACGGAGCCCCGACACATAGTCGTAGTTGTAGTCCGGACGGCCGCCCGCGTTGGTGAGCTTCTGCACGTCGATCACCGCGTCGGGGGCGGTCTGGACGTAGTACTCCGCCGAGTACTCCAGGTACGCCCGCACCTGGGCGCCCGTCATCAGCTTCGCGACCAGCGTGTTGTCGTACACATACAGGCTCGACAGGTCCCGGATCGTCACCTCGCCCGCCGGGATCTCCGAGGTGCGGGAGAACGGCGATGCCTGCGAGAGCACCGGCAGCGAGGCGTACGCGGTGCCCGCGAGCGCGGCCCTGACCACGTCCTCCTGCACCTTGTTGATGAGGTCGATGATCGGCGCGTCCTTGTAGCGGGCGTCGACCGTGGTCAGCGTCTCGGTGGCGGTGCCGACCACCTGGTTGACGTACTTGACGACCTTCGCGTGCTCGTCGGACAGCAGCTTGGTGATCTTCGGGTCGTCGGCGACGGTGTTGGAGTTGCGCAGCGAGGCCGAGACCGACTCCACCGTCCAGCGGCCCTTGGCGAACACCAGCTCGACGTCGAACAGGGTGAGCCGCTCGGCGAAGTACAGCGGCTCGGACAGCACGACCGTCCTGCCGGTCTTCTCGTTGGTGACCTTCAGCTCCGGGATCTCCACATGGGAGTGCCCGACCAGGATCGCGTCGATGCCCGGCACCTGCTTGGCCACGTTGACCGCCGCGTTCTCCACGTACGGCACCTGGTCGCCGTACGACGACGTGCCGGACGTCCCGGAGTGCGCCGAGACGATCACGACGTCCGCGCCCATGGAGCGCAGCTTCGGCACCCACTTCGCGGCCTGCTCCTCCAGACCCGGGAACTTCAGCTTGCCCTGCACATACGCCTTGTCCCAGATGGCGATGCCCGGGTTGGTCAGGCCGAGGACGGCGACCGTGACCGGCGGGGCGCCCTTCACCGGGAACTTCTTGATGAAGTAGGGCGGGAAGGCGGGCTTCAGGGTCTTCGCGTCGACGGCGTTGGCGCCGAGCAGCGGGAAACGCAGCTGGTCCTCGAACGTGCGCAGCGTCTCGATGCCGTAGTTGAACTCGTGGTTGCCGAGGGCCGCCGCGTCGTAGCCGATCGCGTTCATCGCCTGGGCCATCGGGTGCACCGGGCCGCCCTTGGCGGTGATCGGGTCGACCTTCGCGTAGTAGTACGTCAGCGGGGTGCCCTGGATGGTGTCGCCGGCGTCCAGGAGCAGCGTGTTCTCGCGGCCCTTCTCCTTGCGTACCTGGTTGATCAGGGTGGAGACCCGGGCCAGGCCCATCGCGTTGCCGGCGGTGTCGGAGTACTCCGCGTCCTTGAAGTAGTCCCAGTTGAAGACGTGCCCGTGCAGATCGGTGGTGCCCATGACGGTCAGCGAGTGGCGCTTGGGCCGCTTGCCGGCCGTGCCCTGGGCGGGCGACGCCGACGCCTGCGCCGGGGCTGCCGCGGCACCGGCGATCGCCACTCCCGCTCCGGTTGCTGCGGACTTCTTCAGAAACTTCCGGCGGTTCAGCGGCATCGTGCGTTCTCCTCGGGGAATGGTTCAACAACGCGCGTAGATTCTGGCCCGGCCCGGCCGACGGCAACAGGTCCGGGAGGTTTCGATCTGGTGACCTCATCGATGAACTCCTGGGTTCCAACCGGGGAAAGGCGTGACAGAGTGGGGCGTATGACCTCTCCCTCGCCCGAGCTGCCCCGCGTCGCCGTCCGCGGCGAGGCGCATCTGGAAGCCGACCCGGAGATCGCCCGCATCGGCATCACCGTCACCGCCCGCGGACGGGACCGGCGTTCGGCCCTCGACGACCTCACCCGGCGCAACGCCGCCGTCCTCGACCTCGTCAAGTCCTACGGCGAGGCGGTGGAACGCCTGGAGACGGGCTCTTTGTCCATCGCTCCGGAACTGTCGACACACGGCCGGGGCGAGCGCGTCCGCGCCTACCACGGCAGCGTCCACCTCACCGCCGAACTCTCCGACTTCCCGGCGCTCGGCGAACTCGCCGCACGCCTCGCCGACTTGGAGCTGACCCGCGTCGACGGCCCCTGGTGGGCGCTGCGCCCCGGCTCGCCGGTGCACGGGCAGGCCCGCCGGCAGGCGGTGCACGAGGCGGTCCGGCGGGCCCGCGAGTACGCGGAAGCGCTCGGCGCCTCGCTGGCCGCGCTGGTCGAACTCGCCGACACCGGCGCGCAGAGCGCCGAGCCCTACGGCCACCCCGGCGTGCGCGCCCGTTCCATGGCCTTCGCCGCGGCGGCGGAGAACGCGGGGGACACCGCGCCTCCGCTCGACCTGGAACCCCAGCGGCAGCACGTGTACGCACAGGTCGACGCCCGCTTCACGATGACACCCCCACGCCTGTGAGCCCCGGTGAAGCGGAGCGGGAATGTCCGGGAAGGCGACGGTCGGTAACCGTCCGCTGATTGTCCACGGCCGTCCGTGAGCGGTCCGCGGGGCCATTCCCGGCGTTCCATATGCTCATCAGAGCGCCCGGTCGCACAATTCAACAGTTGTCAATGACCCTTTACTCAAAGGTTGTTGAGTAGTCACGTCCGGCCAATTCTCTACCCGCCGGTAAGCCCTAGGCTCGATGCATGCGCCGAGCAAAGATCGTCTGTACATTGGGGCCCGCCACCGACTCGTACGACCAGATCAAGGCCCTGGTCGAGGCCGGAATGGACGTCGCCCGATTCAACCTCAGCCACGGCGGTCACGCCGAGCACGAGGAACGGTACCGACACGTGCGGAAGGCCGCCGACGAGACCGGGCGCAGCGTCGGCCTCCTCGCCGACCTTCAAGGCCCGAAGATCCGCCTCGGCCGCTTCCTCGAAGGACCGGTACTCCTTGAACGCGGCGACACCTTCACCATCACGGTGGAGGCGGACGCCGAGGGCGACCGCAACCAGTGCGGAACCACCTACTCCGGCCTGGCCGCCGACGTCACGCCCGGTGAGCGCATCCTCGTGGACGACGGCAAGGTCTGCCTTGAGGTCACCTCCGTGGACGGCCCCCGGGTGCACACCACGGTGGTCGAGGGCGGCATGGTCTCCGACCACAAGGGCCTCAACCTGCCGGGCGTCGCCGTCTCCGTGCCCGCGCTCTCCGAGAAGGACGAGGCCGACCTCCGCTGGGCCCTGCGCACCGGCTTCGACGTCATCGCGCTGTCCTTCGTCCGCAGCGGCAGGGACATCGAGGACGTCCACCGCATCATGGACGAGGAGGGCCGGCGCCTGCCGGTGATCGCCAAGGTCGAGAAGCCGCAGGCCGTCGACGGCATCGACGGGATCGTGGCGGCCTTCGACGGCATCATGGTCGCGCGCGGCGACCTGGGCGTCGAAATGCCCCTGGAGCAGGTGCCGATCGTCCAGAAGCGCGCCATCAAGCTCGCCAGGCGCAATGCCAAGCCGGTCATCGTGGCCACCCAGATGCTGGACTCGATGATCGAGAACTCGCGCCCCACCCGGGCCGAGGCGAGCGACGTCGCGAACGCCGTCATCGACGGCACGGACGCGGTGATGCTGTCCGGCGAGACCAGCGTCGGCAAGTACGCGGTCGAGACGGTCCGCACCATGGCCCGCATCGTCGAGGCGGCCGAGGAGGACATGCTGGCGGGCGGGCTCCCGCCGCTGACCGAGCGCAACAAGCCCCGCACCCAGGGCGGCGCGGTCGCCCGGGCGGCGGCGGAGATGGGTGACTTCCTCGGCGCGAAGTTCCTGGTCGCCTTCACCCAGTCCGGAGACACCGCCCGCCGGCTGTCCCGCTACCGCTCCCCGATCCCGCTGCTGGCCTTCACCCCGGAGCCCGCGACCCGCTCCCAGCTCAGCCTCACCTGGGGGGCCGAAACCTTCCTGGGGCCGCACGCCGACTCCACCGACGCCATGGTCGCCCAGGTCGACGAACTGCTCCTGAAGTACGGCCGCTGCCAGAAGGGCGATGTCGTCGTCATCACGGCGGGCTCCCCGCCCGGCGTCTCCGGCACGACGAACATGGTGCGTGTCCACCACATCGGCGAGGACGACAGCCCCCGATAGCCAAGCCGGCGGCGGCAGCTTTTTTTGGCGCCCGGTCACACGAAAGGGCCCCTCATAAGGAGGGGCCCCGGAAAATCACTGACCTTGAGATCGAAGGAAAAGTGCCCCGGGTCGGACTCGAACCGACACTGTACGGGTTTTGAATCCGTTGCCTGCTGCCAATTGGGCTACCGGGGCTCGAAGAATCAAAGGTTTTGCCTGACCCTCCGCGCGTCCACCATACCGTAGCTAGGTAGGCTCTTGTCAGCAGTACCCCTGCCCTGAACGAGGAGCCCCCGTGACCGCCGAGTCGCCCCAGCCCGTAGACGTGCCCGACGACGACAAGTCGCACGTGCCTCCGCTGACGACCCGTGTCGTCATCGCCGAGGACGAGGCGCTGATCCGGCTCGACCTGAAAGAGATGCTGGAGGAGGAGGGGTACACCGTCGTCGGAGAGGCCGGCGACGGTGAGCAGGCCGTGGAACTCGCCCGCGAGCACCGGCCCGACCTCGTGATCCTCGATGTGAAGATGCCCAAGCTGGACGGCATCTCCGCGGCCGAGAAGATCGCCGAGGAGTCCATCGCCCCGGTCCTCATGCTCACCGCCTTCTCCCAGCGCGATCTCGTCGAGCGCGCCCGTGACGCCGGAGCGATGGCGTACCTGGTGAAGCCGTTCAGCAAGAGCGACGTGGTGCCGGCCATCGAGATGGCCGTCTCCCGCTTCACCGAGCTGCGGCAGCTGGAGAAGGAGGTCGCCGACCTCACACAGCGGCTGGAGACCCGCAAGCTGGTCGACCGCGCGAAGTCGATCCTCCAGACCGAGTACGGGCTGACCGAGCCGGCCGCCTTCCGCTGGATCCAGAAGACCTCCATGGACCGCCGGATGTCCATGCAACAGGTCGCCGAGGCCGTCATCGCAGACAACGCAGAAAAAAAGACCCCCAAACCCTAGCCCCCCCAACAAGGCCCGCCCCCCCAACACCCCGGGAGGGCGGGCCCAACCATACACAGCGCCCCAAGGAGGCGCGGGGCTGTAGGTGTTCCCGCCGAGGCGTGCCTCACGCATCGACTCGCGGCCCGGCAGCGCGCCCCGAAGGGGCGCGGGGAACTGCGCGCCCAGCCACAACGCACCCGCACGCGGCCGACGCCAGACCCGCAGCCCACCGATGCCGGACCCGCACCCACCGACACCGCAGCCGAGCCACGCCGCAGCGGAGCCACGCAGCAACACCGGCCGAACCAGCGGAGCGTTCAGTCCTCGCCCAGGTAAGCCTTCCGCACCGACTCGTCGTGCAGCAGCTCCCGCCCGGTCCCCGACAGAACGATCGTGCCGACCTCCATGACATGCCCATGATCCGCAAGGGAGAGCGCGGCCTGCGCGTTCTGCTCGACCAGCAGAATCGTCGTACCCTGCGACTTCAGCTCGGCGATGGTGGCCATGATCTTCTGCATCATGATCGGCGACAGCCCCATCGACGGCTCGTCGAGCATCAGCAGCTTCGGCTGGGACATCAGCGCCCGGCCCATCGCGAGCATCTGCTGCTCACCACCGGACAGGGTGCCCGCGGCCTGCTTGCTGCGCTCCCCGAGGATGGGGAACAGCTCGTAGGCGCGCTGGATGTCCTTCTCGATGCCCGGCCGGTCGGTGCGCAGGAAGGCGCCGAGGCGCAGATTGTCCTCGATGGTCATCCGGGGAAAGATGTGCCGCCCCTCGGGGGAGTGGGCGAGCCCCAGCGCGACCACCTGATGCGCGGGCACCTTCTTCAGCGACTTCCCGTTGAACCGGATCTGCCCGCCGACCGGCCTGAGCAGCCCCGACAGCGTGCGCAGCGTGGTGGTCTTGCCGGCCCCGTTGGTGCCGATGAGGGTGACCACCTCGCCGGCCTCGACCTTGAAGGAGATGCCCTTGACGGCCTCGATCTTGCCGTAGGCGACCCGGAGGTCCTCGACTTCGAGCAGTGCGGTCATCGGTCGTTCTCCTTGCCGGGCGCGGCGTCCTGCGGGGTGTCGGCGTGTGCCTCGGCGGCCTCCACCTCGGCGACCTCCTCGGCGCCGGGCGCGTCCTCGAAGGGCTCGCCCAGATAGGCGGCGACGACCCGCTCGTCGCCCTGCACGGTCACGCTGTCGCCTTCGATGAGCTTTTCGCCCTGCACGAGGACGGCGACCCGGTCGCAGAGGTTGAAGATGAAGCGCATGTCGTGCTCGATGACGAGGACGGCGATGCCCTGGTCGCGGATGGCGAAGACCAGTTCCTCGGTGGCCCGGGTCTCCTGCGGGTTCATGCCCGCGGTCGGCTCGTCGAGGAGCAGCAGCCCCGGCTCGCTGGCCAGCGCCCGGGCGATCTCCAGCTTGCGCTGCTCGCCGTAGGGCAGGTTGCGGGCCAGGTGCTCGGCCTTCGCGTCCAGGCCGACGAACCGCAGCAGTTCCATGGCGCGTTCACGGGAGGCCGCCTCGGCCCGGTGGAAGCCGGGGCCGCGCAGCAGGGCCGACCACAGCCCCTCCTTGGTGCGGGTGTGGCGGCCGACGAGGACGTTCTCCAGGACCGTCATGTTGGCGAACAGCCGGATGTTCTGGAAGGTGCGGGCGATGCCGGCCGCGGTGACCTTGAAGGACTTCGGCGGCAGCACGGCACCCTTGTAGCGGACCTCTCCCTCGGTCGGGACGTACAGGCCCGTCAGGCAGTTGAAGAAGGTCGTCTTGCCGGCGCCGTTCGGGCCGATCAGGCCCACGATCTCACCGCTGTTGACGGTGAGGTCGACATTGCGCACGGCGGTCAGGCCGCCGAAGCGCATGGTGACGCCGCGCGCGTCGAGCACGACCTGGCCGGGCGCGGAGGCCCCGGAGGCGGCGTCCCGGGTGGTGGTGTCGGTAGTCATCGTGGTTCAGGCCCCTGCCTTGGTGAGGACGGCGGGCGCTTCGGCCTCTGCGTGGAATTCGAGCTGGCGGCGCCGGTTGGGGATCAGGCCCTCCGGGCGGAAGCGCATCAGCAGGATGAGCGCGACACCGAAGGCCAGGAGCTGGTACTCGCCGAGGAACTGGAGCTTGTTGGGGATCAGGAACAGCAGGGACGCGCCGATGAGCGGCCCGCTGATCGTGCCCATGCCGCCGAGGACCACGGCGGCCAGCAGGAACGCCGAGTTGGGCGGGATGGGGCCGGCGAAGAGGTACTGCTCCGGGGTGACCGTGTAGGTGACGTGGGCCTGGACCGTACCGGCGAGACCGGCCAGCGAGGCGCCGACGGCGAACGCGATGAGCTTGACGCGGAAGCCGTTGATGCCCATGGCGAGGGCCGCGGTCTCGTCCTCGCGGATGGCCACCCAGGCCCGGCCGATGCGGGAGTCGCCGCTGCGCCGGAAGACCAGCACGACGACCGCGGTGATGACCAGCATCAGGAAGAAGTAGTTGGCGAACCGGCCGATGGTGAAGCCGCCGACGTCGTGCTGGGCGCCGAAGTCGAATCCGAAGATGTTGAGGTTCGGGATCGAGGAGATGCCGTTGGAGCCGTTGGTCAGGTCGGGTCCCGAGGTGCCGTCGAGGTTGTTGGCGGTGATCCGGAAGATCTCACCGAAGCCGAGGGTGACGATGGCGAGGTAGTCACCGCGCAGCCGCAGGGTCGGGGCGCCGATGAGCACACCGAAGACGAGGGAGGCGGCGGCGCCCACCAGGACGGCGGCCCAGAACGGGAAGTGCACGTCGAACGGGGAGCTGGGCGAGCCGGAGACCAGGGACGCCGCGTAGGCGCCGACGCCGAGGAAGGCCACATAGCCGAGGTCGAGCAGGCCCGCGAGGCCGACGACGATGTTCAGTCCGAGGGCGACGGTTCCGAAGATGAGGATGTACACGCCGACCGTGGCGTACTGGTCGTCGGTCTGGGTGAAGGGGAACAGGGCCGCCGCGACGAAGGCGCCGACGATGGTGATGTTCTGGTGCCGGGAGGTGATCTGGGACGCCTGGGCGATCAGGCCCGCCTTGTTGAGCGCGGCGAAGCCGAACCCGGCCGTGATCAGGAAGCCGATGAACAGCTCGTCGTACGAGGTGCCGATGCCGTAGGTGAAGACGGTCAGGCCGAGGGCGAGGACCGCGACGATGATCAGGATCTCGACGTACGAGGGCAGCGCGCCCACGGGGCGGGCGGTGCCGCCGGCGTAGGAGGCCCTGAGGGTCTGCCACCCGTGGGCGAGGCGGTGCTTGGCGCGCGCCCAGCCGGTCTCGTCCGGGTCGAGCGGGTCGGGCTCGGGCCGCTCGAACGGCAGCGCGTGCGCGCCGAGGACGGCGATCAGGGAGGCCGCGGCCACGAGATAGCCGCCGGGTTCCAGGTTGACGACGCCGCCGAGTTTGGCGCTGATCGCGATGACCGTGTACCAGGCGGTGCCGAAGGCGGCCAGCGAGGCGAACCTGAGGGCGCCGTCGCCGCCCGCGGGCGTCAGCCGGCCGAGGCCCTTGACCCCGTACGAGGCGAGGCCGAACAGCGCGGTCAGCGCCCCGGCTATGAGCACCAGGACCTGGAGGCCGCCGGGGTAGCCGTAGACGGTCAGATCGCCGGGGAACTCGGATGTCCAGGTCCAGGCGAGGAACGTCGAGACGACGGTGAGGGCGCCGCCGCCGGTGGCGAGGGCGCGCGCGACGGGCGCCGGCATGCCGAGGGCGCCGCGCGTGCGGCCGGCGACGGGGGCGCTGGGGGTTTCGGGTGCGGTGGTCTGTGTGGTCATCGGTGTCACGCCCTGTCCGCGACGCGCTCGCCGAGCAGGCCCTGCGGCCTGAACAGCAGTACGAGGATGAGGAGTACGAAGGCCCAGACGTCGGCCCAGGACTGGCTGCCGAACTTGTCCATGCCCGGGATGTCGGCGATGTAGGCGGTGGCCAGGGTCTCGGCGACGCCGAGGACGACACCGCCGATCATGGCGCCGTAGATGTTGCCGATGCCTCCGAGGACGGCGGCGGTGAACGCCTTCAGGCCGAGGATGAAGCCCATCTTGTACTCGATCTGACCGTACTTCAGGCCGTAGGCGACACCGCCGACCGCCGCGAAGGTGGCCCCGAGGGCGAAGGCGATCACGATGATGCGGTCGGTGTTGACGCCCATGAGCTTCGCGGTGTCCGGATCCTGGGCGGTGGCCTGCATGCCGCGACCGGTGCGCGTCTTCATGACGAAGTAGGCGAGGACGGCCATGCTGACGGGCGCCGCGGCGATCAGGAAGATGTCGCCGGTCTGGATGGTGACGCTGCCGACATGGAACGGGCCGCCGTCGATCTGCGGGAAGGTGCGCGCGGACTTGGCCTCGGGGTACCAGGCCCAGACCGCCTGCTGGAGGGCCAGGGACAGGCCGATGGCGGTGATCAGCGGGGCGAGGCGGGGGCCGCCGCGCAGCGGGCGGTAGGCGAGCCTTTCCGCCCCCACCGCGACGATGACGGAGACCAGGATGGCGCCGATGAGCATGAGCGGCAGGGCCACCCACATGGTGGTTCCGTCGGGCAGCACCCACAGATAGACCGAGAGGGCCCCGAAGGCGCCGGTCATGAAGATCTCGCCGTGGGCGAAGTTGATGAGCTGGACGATGCCGTAGACCATTGTGTAACCGATGGCGACCAGCCCGTACATGGATCCCAGTAGCAGGCCGTTGACCAGCTGCTGCGGCAGTTCGTTCACCGCATGTCCTCCGAGACGTTCGGATGTTTCGACGGATGACGGATGGAGCCGGATGCGAGTCCGCGCGGGGCGCCAGTGGAACAGCGCCCCGCGCGGCTCGTGTGGTCCGGGCGGATCAGCCGGTGTAGGTACCGGACTTGACCGGCTCCCAGGCGCCGTTCTTGACGGCGTACACGGTGAGCTGCTTGTTGGTCGCGTCACCGTACTCGTCGAAGGAGACCTTGCCGGTCACCCCGTCGAAGGAGACGTTCTGCATGGCCTCGGCGACCTTCGTGCGGGCGTCGGACGGCAGCTTGCCATCGTTGTCCTCGACGACCTTCTTCACGGCCTCGATGATCGCCCAGCCCGAGTCGTAGGAGTAGCCGCCGTACGCCTCGTACGCCTCCTTGTAGCCCGCGGACTTGTAGTTGGCCACGAACTCCTTGGCGGAGGGCAGCTCTTCGACCGGGGCGCCGACCGAGGTGGCGAGGTCGCCGGTGGCGGTCGCGCCCGCCAGCTTGATGAAGTCGGCGCTGTAGATGCCGTCACCGCCGATCACCGGGATCTTGGCGCCGGCTGCCTTGATCTGCTTGCTCAGCGGGCCGGCCTGCGGGTACTCGCCGCCGTAGTAGACGACGTCGGCGCCCGAGTTCCTGACCTTGGTGGCGACCGCGGAGAAGTCCTTGGTGTCCGGGTTGATGTGCTCGCTGCCGGCCACGGTGCCGCCGAGCTTCTTGAACTCCTCGGTGAAGGTGGCGGCGAGGCCCGCGCCGTAGGTCTTCTTGTCGTCGATGACGAAGACCTTCTTCTTCTTGGCGTCGTTGAACAGGTACTGCGCGGCGAACGGGCCCTGGATGGCGTCCGTGGTCGCGGTGCGGAAGTACGACTTGTACGGACGTGACTTCGACGTCTGCCAGTTGGTGCCCTGGGTCAGGGCCGGGTTGGTGTTGGCCGGCGAGACCTCGACCAGCTTGGCGTCGTCGAAGACCTTCTGCATCGACTCGGCCACCGACGAGTTCAGCGGGCCGACGACACCGAGGACGCTCTTGTCGGCGACGAGCTTGGTGGCGTTCTGCTGGCCCGAGGAGGGCTGCCCCTGGTCGTCCAGGGCCTCTATCTTGAAGGTGATGCCCTTGACGTAGTCCTGCTTGTTCGCGGTCTTGGCCGCGAGGTCCACCGAGTTCTTGATACCGAGGCCCAGCGCGGACAGGTCGCCGGTCAGCGGGGCGTCGACGCCGATGACAACGGTGGTACCGCCACCGCTGCTGGAGTCCGAGCCCTTGTCGCCGCTGTCGCGCGAGCCGCAGGCGGTGAGGGTGAGTGCTCCCGCCGCCAGCGCGGCGGTGATGGCGATGAGCGAACGTTGACGCACGATCCATCCTTTCCCCTGGCACGACCGCATCCCCGTGGAAACGGTCGAGTCGCGCGCTGGGCCGAAATCACAATCCGACGGCGCGGTGACTGGCCGTGACTCTAGGCCCGGTGCGAGGAATGGGGAGAGAGTCTGACCAAGGCTGTGACGCTCTTGTTATGACCCCAGGTAATGCAGAGCGGTACACCGTGGGGGGAACGCGCGAATTCCGGTCGATTCGCCCCGTCCGCATGGTGAGAACCCGCAGGACCCGCCATGGATCCATTCAGGTGTCTCGGGTGTTTTGGTAATGACCGGAACTGTTGCGACAGGCAACTCGAAGGGCTTCTGAGGCGTGCGGTGCGTACCGTGATCACGGGATGAAACTGGTGGCTTGTATTGCATGCGTATTACGCAGAGTTACGCCCAGGAAAGGAAGTCCGGCGTCCTCGGTGGTTTTCCGCATTCCGTCACGTGCACGGTTATCGTGATCTTACGGGGAGAGCCCACATATGCCCGGAAAGGCACCCCGGCGTCATGACGGGCCGCCCCCAAGGGGCGCGAGGAACTGCGCGACAAGCCACAACGCTGCCGCAGCCGCAAACGGACATTACGACCTACCCCGGAGCGCGCCTGACGGCCCAACCCGCGGAGCGCGCCGCGGCCACGACGCGCCGCACGATCTCGTACGGGCCGTTGGACAGCCCCATCGACCGGTAGTCGCCGTAGGCGCCGTCGTCGAGCACCTGCCGTGCCCCGTGGGCGACGGTCCGGGCGCACAACTCGGCGTCGGAGGTCGCCGACGGGACCGCCGATCCGGCCGGCGTCACCGGGGATGACGGCGCTGAGGGGGCCGGCGCGGCCGGCGGGCCGATGTCCCGGCCGGGGGCCGGGCGGTGGCCCCGGTCCGCCGGGCCCGCCGCAGTCGGCCGCCGCCACTGCCGCCGCCAGCGCCAGGCAGACCCCAGCGCGGACGCGGTCACCCCCGCGCGGGGGCCTCCTCGCCGTCCCATGAGCCGAAGGCACGGGCCCGGGCGGCCGGGTCCAACGGTTCGGCGCGGGCCCGCCGTCAGGCTTGCGCGGGACGGACCCGTGCCTCGTCGTCGGCGTTGACCTCACGCAGCAGACAGGTCAGCCGTGCGGTGCACACCCGCCGACCCGCCTCGTCACTGATCACGATCTCGTACGTCGCCGTGGTCCGTCCCCGGTGCACCGGCGTCGCCACCCCGGTGACCAGGCCCGACCGCACACCCCGGTGGTGCGTGCAGTTGAGGTCGACGCCCACGGCGATCTTCGAACTGCCCCCGTGCAGCATCGAGCCCACCGAGCCCAGCGTCTCCGCCAGCACCGCGGACGCGCCGCCGTGCAGCAGCCCGTACGGCTGGGTGTTCCCCTCCACCGGCATCGTCCCGACGACCCGCTCCGCCGACGCCTCGACGATCTGCACGCCCATCCGCGTCCCCAGATGGCCCGCGGAGAACAGGGCCGGAAGATCAACCCCGAGCGCGGCGTACTCGTCGACGATCTGCTGCGGGAACTTCACGTGCTGCTGTTCGCCCATCGACCAGGCTCCGTTCGTCGTGATCCACTCGCCGGAACTCCACTGAGCCGGGGGTGCCCCCGGACGGGGTCCGGGGCGGCTCAGTCGGTTGCCGATTGTTCCAGACGCACCACGACGGACTTGCTGGCCGGGGTGTTGCTGGTGTCCGCCGTGGCATCCAGCGGCACAAGCACATTGGTCTCCGGGTAGTACGCCGCCGCACAGCCCCGCGCGGTCGGGTAGTACACCACCCGGAACCCCGCGGCCCGCCGCTCCACGCCGTCCCGCCACTCACCGATCAGATCGACGTACGACCCGTCGGCCAGCCGCAGTTCGCGCGCGTCCTCGGGGTTCACCAGCACCACCCGGCGCCCGTTCCTGATGCCCCGGTAGCGGTCGTCCAGGCCGTAGACGGTGGTGTTGTACTGGTCGTGCGAGCGGATCGTCTGCAGCAGCAGACGGCCCTGCGGCAGCTTCGGGTACTCGACCGGCGCCGCCGTGAAGTTCGCCTTCCCCGTGGCCGTCGGGAAGCGGCGCTCGTCACGCGGGGCGTGCGGCAGCGCGAAACCGCCGGGCCGGGCCACGCGCGCGTTGAAGTCCTCGAAGCCGGGGATCACGCGCGCGATACGGTCCCGGATCGTCGCGTAGTCCTTCTCGAACTCCTCCCAGGGGACCACGCTGTCCGCGCCGAGCACCCGGCGCGCGAGCCTGCACACGATCGCCGGCTCGGACAGCAGCCGCGGGCCCGCCGGTTCCAGCCGGCCCCGGGAGGCGTGCACCATGCCCATGGAGTCCTCGACGGTCACGAACTGCTCGCCGGACCCCTGCAGATCACGCTCGGTGCGACCCAGGGTGGGCAGGATCAGCGCACGCGCGCCCGTGACCACATGCGAGCGGTTGAGCTTCGTCGACACGTGCACGGTCAGCCGCGCCCGCCGCATGGCCGCCTCGGTGACCCGGGTGTCGGGCGACGCGGAGACGAAGTTGCCGCCCATCGCGAAGAAGACCTTCGCCTCGCCGTCGCGCAGGGCCCGGATCGCGCGGACCACGTCGTAGCCGTGCTCACGCGGCGGGGCGAAACCGAACTCCTTCTCCAGGGCGTCCAGAAAGGCCGGCGCGGGCCGCTCGAAGATGCCCATCGTCCGGTCTCCCTGCACGTTCGAGTGGCCGCGCACCGGGCACACGCCCGCGCCCGGACGCCCGATGTTGCCGCGCAGCAGCAGGAAGTTGACCACCTCGCGGATGGTCGGCACGGAGTGCTTGTGCTGGGTGAGACCCATGGCCCAGCACACGATCGTGCGCTCGGAGGCGAGCACCATCTCCAGCGCCCGGTCGATCTCCGCGCGCGTGAGGCCCGTCGCCGTCAGCGTCTCGTCCCAGTCGGCGGCGCGGGCCGCCGCGGCGAACTCCTGGTAGCCATGGGTGTGCTCACGGACGAAGTCCGCGTCGACGGCGCCCTCGGTCTCCAGGATCAGCTTGTTCAGGAGACGGAAGAGCGCCTGGTCGCCGCCGATGCGGATCTGCAGGAACAGATCGGTCAGCGCGGCGCCCTTGAGCATGCCCTGCGGGGTCTGCGGGTTCTTGAACCGCTCCAGGCCCGCCTCCGGCAGCGGATTGACACTGATGATCCTCGCCCCGTTGGCCTTGGCCTTCTCCAGGGCCGACAGCATCCGCGGGTGGTTCGTCCCCGGATTCTGGCCGGCCACGATGATCAGGTCGGCCTTGTACAGGTCCTCCAGCAGGACGCTGCCCTTGCCGATGCCGATGGTCTCGGACAGGGCCGAGCCGGACGACTCGTGGCACATGTTCGAGCAGTCGGGCAGATTGTTCGTGCCCAGCTCCCGCGCGAACAGCTGGAAGAGGAACGCGGCCTCGTTGCTGGTGCGGCCCGAGGTGTAGAAGACGGCCTCGTCGGGGGAGGACAGCGCGGCGATCTCGTCGGCGACGATGTCGAAGGCGCGCTCCCAGGAGACCGGCTCATAGTGCTCGCCGCCCTCCGGGAGGTACATGGGGTGCGTGAGCCGCCCCTGCTGTCCCAGCCAGTAGCCGCTGCGGCCGGCCAGATCGGCGACCGGGTGCGCGGCGAAGAACTCCGGGGTGACGCGGCGCAGCGTGGCCTCCTCGGCCACCGCCTTCGCGCCGTTCTCACAGAACTCCGCCGTGTGCCGGTGGTCCGGCTCGGGCCAGGCGCAGCCCGGGCAGTCGAAGCCGTCCTTCTGATTGACCCGCAGCAGGGTCAGCGCGGTGCGCTTCACGCCCATCTGCTGCTGTGCGATCCGCAGCGTGTGCCCGATGGCCGGCAGCCCCGCCGCCGCATGCTGGGGCGCGCCGACCCGCGGCGCGTCCTGGACCGGATCACCCTTCGGCGGTTTCGTCGCCACCGCGCGCTCCCCTCGACGACTGCATCTGTGCGTTCGCGTTCGATACTCCCACGCGGCGGTGACAACCATCGAGGCCGGTCGGGGGCGCCGCCCATGCCCCGCGACGTCTGTTCCCCCGGTTCCCCCTTCTTCCTCCTTGTCTCCTCTCTTCCCCGGGCCGCCCGAGCCCGGTCGAGGCGAGCGGGCGGGGCCGGCTGTCAGTGCGGCGTGGCAGGATCGGGTTCGTGGCAGAGACAGCATCGAAGAAGACCGACAAGACCTCCGGCGGTAACCGTCCCCGGCTCATGCTCATGGACGGGCACTCGCTGGCCTACCGCGCGTTCTTCGCGCTGCCCGCGGAGAACTTCACGACCGCGACGGGCCAGCCGACGAACGCGATCTACGGCTTCGCGTCGATGCTGGCCAACACGCTGCGCGACGAGACGCCCACGCACTTCGCGGTGGCCTTCGACGTCTCCCGCAAGACCTGGCGTTCCGAGGAGTTCGCCGAGTACAAGGCGAACCGCTCCAAGACCCCGGACGAGTTCAAGGGCCAGGTCGAGCTGATCGGTGAACTGCTCGACGCGATGCACGCCCCGCGCTTCGCCGTCGAGGGGTACGAGGCGGACGACGTGATCGCCACCCTCGCCACCCGCGCCGAGGCCGAGGGCTTCGAGGTGCTGATCGTCACCGGTGACCGCGACTCCTTCCAGCTGGTCACCGAGCACACGACGGTGCTGTACCCGACCAAGGGCGTCTCGGAGCTGACCCGCTTCACCCCGGAGAAGGTCTTCGAGAAGTACGCGTTGACGCCCGCCCAGTACCCCGACTTCGCCGCGCTGCGCGGCGACCCCTCCGACAACCTCCCGGGTATCCCCGGCGTCGGCGAGAAGACGGCCGCCAAGTGGATCAACCAGTTCGGTTCCTTCGCGGAACTGGTCGAGCGCGCCGACGAGGTCAAGGGCAAGGCCGGACAGAACCTCCGCGACCATCTGGAGTCGGTCAAGCTCAACCGCCGGCTCACCGAGCTGGAGCGTCAGGTGGAGCTGCCGAAGACGGTCGCCGACCTGGAGCGCGCCCCGTACGACCGCAAGGGCGTCGCGATGATCCTGGACACCCTGGAGATCCGCAACCCGTCCCTGCGCGAGCGGCTGTTCGCCGTCGACCCGGGCGCCGAGGAGGCCGAGACCACCGTGGTCGCGGTCGGCGGGGTGGAACTGGACGGCACCGTGCTCGGCACCGGCGAGCTGGGCCCCTGGCTCACCGAGCACGGCACCCGGCCGCTCGGCATCGCCACCGTCGACGCCTGGGCCCTGGGCACCGGCTCGGTCGCCGAGGTGGCGCTCGCCGCGGCCGACGGTGCCGCCGCCTGGTTCGACCCGTCCGAGCTGGACGAGGCCGACGAGAACGCGTTCGCGGCCTGGCTGGCGGACGCCGGCCGGCCCAAGGTCCTGCACAACGCCAAGGGCGCCATGCGGGTCTTCGCCGAGCACGGCTGGAGCATCGACGGCGTCGGCATGGACACGGCGCTCGCGGCCTACCTGGTCAAGCCGGGCCGCCGCTCCTTCGACCTGGACGCGCTGTCCCTGGAGTACCTGGGCCGCGAGCTGGCGCCCGCCGCCGCGGCCGACGGCCAGCTCGCCTTCGGCGCGGACGACGCCGCCGAGGCGGAGGCGCTCATGATCCAGGCCCGCACCATCCTCGACCTGGGAGAGGCGTTCGAGGGCCGGCTGCGGGAGGTCGGCGCCGCGGACCTGCTGCGGGACGTCGAACTGCCGACCTCGGCGCTGCTCGCCCGCATGGAACGGCACGGCATCGCGGCGGACCGGGCCCACCTGGAAGCCATGGAACAGATGTTCGCGGGAGCCGTGCAGCAGGCGGTGAAGGAGGCCCACGCGGCGGCCGGGCACGAGTTCAACCTCGGCTCGCCCAAGCAGCTCCAGGAGGTGCTGTTCGGCGAGCTGGCCCTGCCGAAGACCAAGAAGACCAAGACCGGCTACACCACCGACGCCGACGCCCTGGCCTGGCTCGCCACCCAGACCGAGAACGAGCTGCCGGTGATCATGCTCCGCCACCGCGAGCAGGCGAAGCTGCGCGTCACGGTCGAGGGCCTGATCAAGACGATCGCGGCCGACGGCCGCATCCACACCACGTTCAACCAGACCGTCGCGGCCACCGGCCGGCTCTCCTCGACCGACCCGAACCTGCAGAACATCCCGGTCCGCACGGACGAGGGCCGCGCGATCCGCCGTGGCTTCGTCGTCGGCGACGGCTTCGAATCCCTGATGACCGCCGACTACAGCCAGATCGAGCTGCGCGTGATGGCCCACCTGTCCGAGGACGAGGGCCTGATCGAGGCGTTCACCTCGGGCGAGGACCTGCACACCACGGTCGCCTCGCAGGTGTTCTCGGTCGGCCGCCTCGCGGTGGACGCGGAGATGCGCCGCAAGATCAAGGCGATGTCGTACGGCCTGGCGTACGGGCTGTCCGCCTTCGGCCTCTCCCAGCAGCTGAACATCGAGGCGGCCGAGGCCCGTGCCCTGATGGACACGTACTTCGAGCGGTTCGGCGGCGTGCGGGACTATCTGCGCCGCGTGGTGGACGAGGCGCGGGCGACCGGCTACACGGAGACGCTGTTCGGGCGCCGCCGCTATCTGCCGGACCTCAACAGCGACAACCGACAGCGCCGCGAGATGGCCGAGCGGATGGCCCTGAACGCGCCGATCCAGGGCACGGCGGCCGACATCGTCAAGATCGCCATGCTCAACGTCGACCGGGCGCTGCGCGAGGCGGGCCTCACCTCGCGCATGCTGCTCCAGGTCCACGACGAAATCGTCCTGGAGATCGCCCCCGGCGAGCGCGAGGCCGCGGAGCGGATCGTCCGCCGCGAGATGGCCACCGCCGTCCAGCTCAGGGCCCCCTTGGACGTCTCCGTCGGCGCGGGCCCCGACTGGGAATCAGCAGCCCACTAGGCGCTCCACCGGACATGCCGCGCCGCGCCGCCGCTTGCCCGCGGCGGCATCGCGGCCAGTCGCGCAGTTCCTCGCGCCCCTCTGCCGAACCGCAAGGAACAACTCGAAGCACCAGCCGCACATGCATTTCCCGCCGCAACGGTGAGCAACCACGACGGCGCAAGACGGCGGTGCCGAACTCCCCGCACCCACCCCTGAGCCACCCAAGACTTAGCCGCGCTCAAACCCCCAGCCGCACCCACCTCTGAGCCACCCCCAAGTCTCAGCCGCACCTGAAATCCCAGCCGCACGTGAATTCTCCGCCGCAACGGCGAACAACCACGACGGCGCAGGACGGCGGTGCCGAACTCACCGCACCCACCTCACCAGCCAACCCGCACAACCCGGCGCCGCCAGGCAACCCGCACAACCCCCGGCCAAGCCCCGCAGGGACCCGTCACTCACGTGGCCCCCGCCAGAACGCCCCCGCCACGCCCGCCCGTAAGGATGCGGGCATGGGTATACGCATGCTCCACCGCCGGACGGCACAGGCGTGGATCACGGCCAGGGCGGACACCGCCAGGGCCCCGTCCTTGCCGCCCCCGCAGGTCCCGGCCCTCGCGGCCGACGCAAGCACCGCCCGCATCCCCACCGCCCCGGCGACCACGGTACGCAAGGCCGTGGCGGACATCGGGCGGCGACTCGGCGGGCACACCCCCCGCCGCGATCCGACGCCGCGCTGGCGCCACCGGACCGAGCTGGCCCGCAGCTATCTCGCGCTGCTGCTCACCCTGCTCCCACGCCCGCGCCCGCGCCCGCCCCGCACCATCACCGTGTTCGTGGCCACCGTCACCGAGCGACGGGCCGGCTCCGCTCCGCCCCGCCCGCCCCGGGACCGGCAAGAACCGGATCCGGGGCCGGACGCCACACCCTGACCCCGAGGGCGTACACCACGAGCCCAGGCACAAGCCCCGCGCCCGCCCCGAAACACACCGCAGGCACCAGCTCCCAGGGCCGCGCCGCGGCGCCCCAGTGCGTCCACCAGCGGACCGCACGCTCCACCGCCGCGACCACCGCGCAGCCACCGATCACGGCACCGGCCCGCCACCGGTCCCCTGCGGACAGCACCGGCACCCCCACCGGTTCGCGCGCGGGAGCCCGCCGTACCGCACGCAGGACGAACGCGGCGATCACGAGCGCGGCCAGCGCCGAGCCGCCGTACTGCAGGTACCAGTACAGCGGCGCGCCCGCCAGGTCCCGGTCCAGCACCGGGACCAGCCGTGTGCCCCAGCGGCCCTGGTGCGTGAACGCGTCCCAGCCCACATGGGTGAGCGCACCGAGGACGGCGGACACGTACCACCACGCCACCGTGGCGGGCCGCACGCGCGCGCGTGGCGCCCCGCACCGCAGCAGCGCCGCGGCCTGTGCCCGGTGGGATTGCGGCAGCAGCGCCACCAGTGGCTCGCGCACCAGCAGCCACAGCCCCACGAGCGCCCACGCGGTCAGCACGTCGACGCCGAGGACGCCGCCCGGCGAGTGCGTGACCGTCCCGAACCGCATCGCGCCCGGCAGGACGCTCGCCGCGTAGAAGGTCATGTCGGGGGCGAAGGACCCCGCGACGAGCACCGCGGGCACGAGCCGGCCCCGCCCGGTTCCGTCCGTGCGCACCGCGGGCAGCACGGCGGCGGCGTGGCTGAGAGTGAACGGCAACGAGGGCCCCCTGAAGCGGTCGTCGGCCGCTGCGCCGACCCGGTGATCGCGTCCGTCAAGTATGGGGGACTTCCGCCACCGCAACGGCATATGGCCAACCGGTGAAAACCGGGCTGCAACGGGTGCCCGAGCAAAGAAAGTTGCCGTAGGGTCACTGGGTCGCCGCCGGTGACGCACGGCCTGAGGGATCACCGTGCGTACGGGAACGGCGCGGCGGGGCAACCACTGCCCCGGGTCAACCGTCACAACAGAGCGAGCAGGCAGTCGGAGACGGGCGCCGGGGGCGTCCACGGGAGGGGTTCACTCTATGGCGGCGCATTTCGGCAGGAGGCTGCGCAAGGGGGCGGCGACGACCGCTGCGGCCGCGGCGGCGGTCGCGGCCCTCTCGGCGTCCCAGGCTCCGGGCGGTACGGCCGACCCCGACCAGCGGGCCGCCACGGGCACCAGCGCCTCCGCACCGGAGGAGGACACCGAGCACAACGCCACCGGCAACTCGCCGTACTACACGGACCTGCCGCCCCTCAACAGCCCAAGCCCCAGCCCGTCGTCGAGCGCCGGCACCCCGGTCGCCCAGGGCGATACGGAGGCGGGCATACCGGCCACCGTGCTGGACGCCTACAAGAAGGCCGCGGCGCAGCTGCGCTCCGCCAAGCCGGGCTGCAACCTGCCCTGGGAACTCCTCGCCGCCATCGGCAAGGTCGAATCCGGCCAGGCTCGCGGCGGCCGGGTCGACGCGGACGGCACCACCCTGAGCCCGATCCTCGGCCCGCAGCTCGACGGCAACGGCTTCGCGCTCATCAAGGACACCGACAACGGCGCGTACGACGGCAACAGCCTGTACGACCAGGCCGTGGGCCCCATGCAGTTCATCCCGTCCACCTGGGCCTGGGCGGGCCGCGACGGCAACGGCGACGGCAAGAAGGACCCCAACAACATCTACGACGCGGCGCTCGCGGCCGGCCACTACCTGTGCCGGTACGGCTGGGACCTGTCGGTGCAGGCCGACCTCGACCGGGCGATCCTCAGCTACAACAACTCGCAGGACTACCTCGACACCGTCCTGTCGTGGCTGGAGTACTACCGCAAGGGCATCCACTCGATCCCGGACGGCACCGGCCGGCTGCCCGGCAACCGCAGCGACGGACCGGACCGCTCCGACCGCTCGCCGTCGCCCCAGAAGCCGGGCGGGTCGACGCCGAAGCCGCAGACGCCGAGCGACAGCCCGAAACCCCAGGAACCGTCCCCGCCGAGCACACCGGGCACGCCGTCCGCGCCGGCCACGCCCACCGACACGGTGGACCACCTGGCCGACGCGGGCACCGCCCGGCTCTCCGCGATGGCGGGCGACACCTTCGCCGAGAAGATCAGCACACGCGCCGAGACCAAGGCCGGCACGTCCGTCGGCAAGGTCCGCGTCCGGTTCACCCTGGTCGGAGACACCGACGCCACCTTCGCCGGCGGCGAGCGCGTCGCCACGGTCGCCACCGACAGCAAGGGCGTGGCCGTCGCGCCGGCGCTCACGGCGGGCCGGAAGACCGGCGACTTCACGGTACGGGCCGCCGTGGTGGGCCGCCCGACGGTCAAGGCCCTGGACTACACGGCGACGGTCACCGCACGCGCGGCCGACGCCCTCACCAGCACCGGAACAGCCCCGCTGACCTGCACGGCGGGTGGCGAGTTCGCCGACCAGGTCACCGTGAAGGCCACGTACCGGGGCGCGGTCGCGGACGGCGTCGCGGCCACCGCGACCCTGATCAGGTCGGCGGACGACACCTCCGTCAACGACAAGGGCCCCTACTTCAAGGACGCCGACGGCAACGCGGTGCGCACCCTGAGCGGCCTGGTGACCGACGCGAACGGCCAGATCACGCTGCCCAAGCTGTACGCGGACGACACCGCGGGCACGTTCCTGCTGCGGATCACCACCACCGGCGGCGCCACGCTGACCGTCGAGCTGACGGTGACCGCGGCGACCGAGAGCCCGGCCCCGTCGCCGACCGCCTCCGCGACGTCGTAACGGCCGCCGACAGCACGCTCCCTGAGAGGGCGCCCCTCCGCCTGTGCGGAGGGGCGCCCTCGTTGGTGTGCGACGTGTTCTCATCTCGCCCTGCCGTTGCTACGGTGCCGGACCTGACGAACCATCAGTTCGCGACGTCCGGGCCGGAGTCCTGCCAGCTACCCGCTCCGTGCCCGACCGTTCCGACCGTACGGGGAGGCTCCGCATGCGTGCCCTGATCGCCGCCGCGAGCGGTCTCGTCCTCGCGCTCGCCCTGGTCCTCGCCATCACCGTCATGGGCCTGCCGGACGGCAGGACGTCCCCGAAGCCGCTGTTGACGACCGTGCCCGCACACCCGTAACCGCCCCTTTGGGAGGCCGAGATGCGCCGCAAGGCCGGCCTGGTCCTGCTCGCCCTCGCCGTGTTCTTCGCGGCGCTGTCCCCGCTGGTGCGCTGGTACGCCTTCCCGCGCCTGGCCAAGATCCCGCCGAACCAGTACCAGGACATGGTCCTGGAGGCCAAGGGCGCCACCCTCCTCGACTACGGCACGATGCGGGCGCGGAAGGTCTCCAAGGTCACCATCGTGCAGACGCTCAAGGGCAACGTGGAGGCATCGAAGAAGGTCGAGCGGACGGCGGGCCGCGACGTGGTCGTCTGGGACGGCCTGTCCTACGTCCAGGGCCCCGACGGCAAGATGGTCTCCGAGATCCCCGAGCGCTACATCTTCGACGCCCACTCTCAGGAACCCGTCCACGCCACCGGCGAGATGGTCGACGGCGACCCGGTCCGCAGGGACGGCATCGAGTTCAAGTGGCCCTTCCTCACCGAGAAGCGGGACTACGAGTACTTCGACGCGCAGACCCGCACCACCAGCCCCATCCACTACCAGGGCACCCGCGACTTCCGCGGGCTGACCGTCTACTACTTCGAACAGACCGTCCCCTGGACCAAGGTGCCCTTCCCCAAGGCCATGCCCGTCGAGGGCATCACCCCGGAGTCGGTCGCCAGAACAGGGACGACCCGCTGGTACACCACGGTCCGCAAGTTCTGGGTCGAGCCCGTCACCGGCGCGCCCGTCTACGGCGAGGAGATCCACAAGGAGGAGCTGCGCGGCGGCACCCTGCTCGGCGGCCGGGACCGGGTCACGGCGTTCGCCGGCCATGTGAAGATGCGCGAGGACTACATCGCGCACACGGTGTCCCTGGTCAAGCAGAACCGCACCGTCGTCCTGCTGCTCACGTCCTACCTGCCCTGGGGATTCCTGTCCTTCGGCGTCGTGCTGCTGGTCCTCTCCCTCTGCCTGGAGGCGCGCGGCCGCCGACCGGAAGAGCCCGCGCGGGCCGACACGTCCGAACCGGAGCCGGTCGGCGCCTGAACCGGTCGGCGCCTGAACCGGAAGGCTCCCGAGCCGGGAGGTTCCTGAACAGGTCGGTTTTCGAACCGGTCGCCTTCCGGGCCGGTCAGCGCCTGAGGCGGGCGTTGGTGTGCCGGGTCGGCTCGGCCGTGGCCGGGTCCTCGGGCCACGGATGCTTCGGATACCGGCCGCGCAGCTCCGCCCGTACGCCCCGGTAGCCGTCCTTCCAGAAGGAGGCCAGATCGGCGGTGACCGCGGCGGGCCGCCCGGCGGGGGAGAGGAGATGCACGAGCAACGGCACTCCGGCGACGGCGGGCGACGCGTGCAGCCCGAACATCTCCTGCAGCTTCACCGCGAGGACGGGCTGTTCCGGGTCGCCGTAGTCGATCCGGATCCGGGACCCACTGGGCACGGTGATCCGTTCCGGGGCCAGCTCGTCCAGGCGCCCGGCCGTGCCGTCCGCCCACGGCAGCAGCCGCGCGAGCGCCTGTCCGGCGTCGATCCGCGCGAGGTCCGCACGGCGCCGGGCCCGCCCCAGTTCCGGCTCCAGCCACTCCTCCACGCGCGCGTGCAGAGCGTCGTCCGACACGTCCGGCCAGGGCTCGCCGAGGTGCCGCCGCAGGAAGGCCAGCCGCTGCCGCAGCACGCCCGCCTCCGCCGACCACTTCAGCAGCCCGAACCCCTCCTGGCGCAGCCCCTCAAGCAGCGCCTTGCGCACCAGGGCGGGCGCGGCGTCCGGCAGCGCCCGCACGGCCAGTTCGACCGCCCCCAGCCGCTCGACCCTGCGCGCCACGACGTCCCCGTCGGCCCAGCGCACCTCGTCGCGCCCGTCCAGCAGCGCCCCGCCCGCGAGCCGGGCCACGTCCTCGTCCACGACGGCCCCGAGCCGCACGCGCGCGTGGCCCTTGCCGACGGGGCGGTCCGCGGCGGCGACGGCGAGCCATGCGCAGCCGCGCAGCGCCGAACCCTCAGCGGCCTCCGCCCGCGTCCCCGACACCATCAGCCACGACCCGCCGGCCCACTTCCCCACCCGCTCGGGAAACGCGAGAGCGGCGACGACACCCGCGGCCCGGTCCGCGCCGATCCCCGCCGGGTCGCGGAGCCGGGCCGGCGGCGACGCCACGGGCGGTGCGGCAGCGCCGTCCGCGTCGGTCCGCGCCGTCGCCGTGACCGGGCGGCCGGACGGGCGGCCGGACTCGGCGGCGACGGCCCGCAGCCGTCGCACCTCCGCCCGCCAGCGGCCCGCGTAGGCATCGCCGCCGCGCCCCGCGGCCCGCACCGCGCCCGCGAGATCGTCGCCGTACGCCCGCGGCGCCTCCTCGCTCAGCAGCGCGACCACCTCCGCCGCCCGCTCCGCGCCCACCAGCGGCGCCGCGTCGAGCAGCGCACGCCCCAGCCGGGGGTGCAGCCCCAGCCGGGCCAGCCGCAGCCCCCGCTGCGTCGCCCGGCCCGCCGGGTCCACCGCGCCGATCGCCGTCAGCACCTCGCGCGCCGCCGCCATCGCCCCGCCCGGCGGAGGATCCAGCAGCGCGAGGCCGGAGGCGTCCGGATCACCCCAGCACGCCGCCTGAAGGGCGAACGCCGTCAGATCGGCCACCTTGATCTCCGGCGCCGGGAAACGCGGCAGCCGCGCGTCCTCCGCCTGCGCCCAGCACCGGTACACCGTGCCCGGAGCCTCGCGCCCGGCACGGCCCGCCCGCTGCCGCCCCGCCGCCTGCGACGCCCGTACCGTGGCCAGCGCGCTCAACCCGCGCGCGTGGTCCACCCGCGGCTCACGCGCGAGCCCCGCATCGACGACCACCCGCACCCCGGGAACCGTCAGCGAGGACTCCGCGACGGACGTGGCCAGCACCACCCGACGGCGCTCCCCGGGCGCCAGCACCGCGTCCTGCACCGCCGCCGGCGCCCGCCCGTGCACCTGAAGCACCTCGACGTTACCGAGGCCACGCGGATCCCCCAACTGGCCGGCGACCCGGGCGATCTCGCCGACACCCGGCAGGAAGCACAGCACGTCACCCGAGCGCTCCACCAGCGCCCGCCGCACCACCGACGCCACATGCGCCGTCAGCGCCGGATCGACCCACAGGCCGTGCGGCGGCCGTACGGGGCGCGCCGGGGGCGCCCACACCACCTCGACGTCGTACGCGGCGCCCCGCGCCTCGACCACCGGCGCGCCGCCCAGCAGCCGCGCCCAGCCCTGCGCGTCCGTGGTCGCCGACGCCGCCACCAGCCGCAGGTCCGGGCGCAGCGTCTCGCGCACGTCCCACAGGAACGCCGCCGCCGTGTCCGCGTCCAGATGCCGCTCGTGGCACTCGTCGAGCACGACGACATCGACACCGGCCGACTCCTGGTCCCGCTGGAGCCGCTGCAACAGCACACCGGTCGTGACGACCTCCACGCGCGCGTGGCGCCCCACGACCCGCTCGCCGCGCACCGTGTAGCCGACGGAGCGTCCGACCTCCTCGCCCAGCAGCCACGCCATCCGGCGGGCCGCCGCGCGCGCCGCGATCCGCCGAGGCTCGGCCACGACCACCCGCCGCGCCGGCCCGTCGCCCAGCAGCCCGGCCAGCGCGAGCGGCACCAGCGTGGTCTTGCCGGTGCCGGGCGGCGCCACCAGGACGGCGGTGCCGTGCCCCGCCAGGGCGTCGTCCAGCGCGGGCAGGGCGGCGCGTACGGGCAGGGCGTCCAGGGCGTCGTAACGGATCACGCCCCCCAGTGTCGTACGCCCGCGGAACCGTCCCCATGCGCGTGTGCGCTCAATCCAGGCGTGCGTGTGCGTCGCACTTCCGGAGCCGGTCATGCTGATGGGCCCGCGCCACGCCCCACGCGCGTGTGCGTCGGCAGTCGACGGCGGGCGGGGCGAACGAGCCGGTCGGTCCCGCGTCCCGCCCCACGCGCGCGTGTGCGTCAGTCCCGCTCGCAGACGAAGATCGCCGTACCCGGGACGAGGGCGCCGCGCAGCGGGGACCAGCCGCCCCACTCGGACGTGTTCCACGCCGGCCACTCCGGCTCGATCAGGTCCACCAGCCGGAAACCGGAGGAGGCGATGTCACGGACCCGGTCGCCGAGCGTCCTGTGGTGCTCGACGTACACGGCCCGGCCCTCGTCGTCCTGCTCCACGTAGGGCGTGCGGTCGAAGTACGACGCCGAGACCGTCAGGCCCTCCGGCCCCGGCTCGTCCGGGAACGCCCAGCGGATCGGGTGCGTGACGGAGAAGACGAACCGGCCGCCCGGACGCAGCACCCGGCGCACCTCCCGCAGCACCAGCCGCGGGTCCGCCACGAACGGCAGCGCCCCGTACGCCGAGCACGCCAGGTCGAAGGAGGCGTCCGCGAACGGCAGCGCGGCGGCGTCGGCACACACCAGGGGAAACGATCCGCCGATGCGCAGCGCGTGCTGCAACTGGCGATGCGAGAGATCCAGGGCCACCGGACGCGCGCCCTGCGCGGCCAGCCAGCGCGCGCACTGCGCCGCGCCCGCCCCGATCTCCAGGACGGCCCTGCCCTTCAGCTCCTCGGGCGGGCCGAGCAGTTCGGCCTCCACCTCGTCAAGGCCCTCCGGACCCCACACGAAACGGTCGTCCCCGAGGAACGTGCCGTGCTCGACCTGGTACTCGTCCGCGTTCCGGTCCCACCAGCCGCGATTGGCACGGGCGCTCTCCGCGACACCGGCCGCACGCCGGGTGGCCTCCGGCTCGAACGCTTCGGACTCTTGGATGATCGGCTCCCTCGTCGTACTCTTCCCTGCATTCCACGGGGCGTGCGCGCACGCCGTGTCACGCAAGGGGTCCCGCGGACCGGCGTGGCCTGGCTGGACGGTTCTTGTGCCGGGTATGCGACGATCCGCCCCGGCTGTGCGCCTTCGTGCATTGACCCTGTCCGGCTGCCCCCGTATGCTACAAGTTGCGCTGCGGGCCTGCGCTCCTCAGACGTAGCAGGCTGCGCTCGCATCTGTTGTATGTCCCCTCGGTTGTCGAGGCGCCGTCGCCGGATTCCCGGTGGGGCGCTTCCTAGGCTGTCCGGCTTCTGCAGAGCGAAACGGGCTCCCGGCGTAAGCAGTACCTACGACTTCAATGTCCGTACCGGAGCCCTTTCCCACATGACGAGCAGCACCGAGACCACCGCCACCACCCCGCAGGTAGCGGTCAACGACATCGGTAACGAGGACGCGTTCCTCGCAGCGATCGACGAGACGATCAAGTACTTCAACGACGGCGACATCGTCGACGGCGTCATCGTGAAGGTCGACCGGGACGAGGTCCTGCTCGACATCGGTTACAAGACCGAAGGTGTCATCCCGAGCCGCGAACTCTCGATCAAGCACGACGTCGACCCGAACGAGGTCGTCGCCGTCGGCGACGAGATCGAGGCCCTCGTCCTCCAGAAGGAGGACAAGGAAGGCCGCCTGATCCTCTCGAAGAAGCGTGCCCAGTACGAGCGTGCCTGGGGCACCATCGAGAAGATCAAGGAAGAGGACGGCATCGTCACCGGTACCGTCATCGAGGTCGTCAAGGGTGGTCTCATCCTCGACATCGGCCTCCGTGGCTTCCTGCCCGCGTCCCTCGTCGAGATGCGCCGGGTCCGCGACCTCCAGCCGTACGTCGGCAAGGAGCTGGAGGCCAAGATCATCGAGCTGGACAAGAACCGCAACAACGTGGTCCTGTCCCGCCGTGCCTGGCTGGAGCAGACCCAGTCCGAGGTCCGCCAGACGTTCCTCACGACCCTCCAGAAGGGTCAGGTCCGCTCCGGTGTGGTCTCCTCGATCGTCAACTTCGGTGCCTTCGTGGACCTGGGTGGCGTCGACGGCCTGGTCCACGTCTCCGAGCTGTCCTGGAAGCACATCGACCACCCGTCCGAGGTCGTCGAGGTCGGCCAGGAGGTCACCGTCGAGGTCCTTGACGTCGACATGGACCGCGAGCGTGTCTCCCTGTCGCTGAAGGCGACCCAGGAAGACCCGTGGCAGCAGTTCGCCCGCACCCACCAGATCGGCCAGGTCGTACCCGGCAAGGTCACGAAGCTGGTTCCGTTCGGTGCGTTCGTCCGCGTCGACGAGGGCATCGAGGGTCTGGTCCACATCTCCGAGCTGGCCGAGCGCCATGTGGAGATCCCGGAGCAGGTCGTCCAGGTCAACGACGAGATCTTCGTCAAGGTCATCGACATCGATCTGGAGCGCCGCCGGATCTCGCTGTCCCTCAAGCAGGCCAACGAGTCCTTCGGTGCCGACCCGGCCGCGGTCGAGTTCGACCCGACCCTGTACGGCATGGCCGCGTCCTACGACGACCAGGGCAACTACATCTACCCCGAGGGCTTCGACCCCGAGACCAACGACTGGCTTGAGGGCTACGAGAAGCAGCGCGAGGAGTGGGAGCGCCAGTACGCCGAGGCGCAGCAGCGCTTCGAGCAGCACCAGCAGCAGGTCATCAAGTCCCGTGAGGCCGATGCCGCCGCTGCCGCCGAGGGCGGCGAGGCCGCCGCTCCGGCCGCGTCCGGTGGCGGTTCGTACTCCTCCGAGGGCGCGGACAACTCCGGCGCGCTGGCCTCGGACGAGGCGCTGGCCGCACTGCGCGAGAAGCTCGCCGGTGGTCAGAGCTGACCTGATCGCTAGCCGCTGAGGCTTGGCAGTCAACAGAGGGGCCGCACCTTCCGAGGTGCGGCCCCTCCGCCTTGGGCGCAACCGCCTTGGGAGCGGTTCGACGGGCAACCTGTAGCCATGTGGCGGGCGGCCGACAGCCGTGTGGGCCGCGTGCAGCCCTGCGAGCCACGGCAGCCTTAAGAAGCCGGGTGCGGTTCGGTGAGCGCTGGCAGTGGCGTGGGCCGGATGCGGTCCGGTGGGCGGCTGGCCGTGGCGTGGGCCGCGTGCGGTTCGGCGGGCGCCTGGCAGCGGTGCGGGCTGCGTGCGGTTCGGCGCGACCGGTAGCCGTGTGGGCCGCGTGCGTTCCGGTGCGACCGGGTGCCGATCGGCGGGTGACCGGTAGCCGTGTGGGCCGCGTGCGGTCCGGCGGGCGCCTGGCAGCTGAGCGCGCGCCGCGCAGTCCTGTGGCCCTGCGCAGTTCCACCGGCAGCCGTGTGGGCCTCGTGCGGTTCCGTGGGCGATCGGCGCCGCGCACAGCCTCGCGAGCCACTGGCAGTCTTGGGACCGGCGTGCGGTTCGGCGGCGACTGGCAGTCGCCCGCAGCCGCGCGTGGGACCGGTAGGGGTGTGGGGCGCGTGCAGTCCCGGCAGCCGCGTGAGCAGCGTGCGGTTCGGTGGGCGGAGGGCAGCCGAACACGCCCCCCTGCGCAGTCCTGTGAGCCACCGGCAGCCTTGCGCGCCCTGCGCGGCCCCGCCAGCCACCGGTAGCCTGTGGGCCGCGTGCGGTGCCGGTAGCCGCGTGCGGTTCGGTGGGTGGCCGGTAGCCGAGCGCGCGCCGCGCGGTCCCGTGACCCACGAGCAGGCCCGTGCGCCCCGCGCAACCCCGCGAGCGACCGGCAGCCGTGTGAGCCCCGCGAGGCACCGGCAGCCCGGCGAGCGCCGGTTGTTCGGTCCGCCACGGGTCGTCCGTGGCCGCTCGTGCGGTTTGCCGCCCCGCCTCGGGGAGTTGTGAGTTGCCTCGCCGTGTAGAAACGTGCGGGACACACCAACAACCGACGGCCCGTAACCGGCCATTGGGAGGCTTCCTCGGTCGTTCATGATCGAGATGGGAGCCTCCGCCATGGCACTGCCTCAGCCCGGGTCGGGAACGAGCCGTCGTACATTCCTGCGCAGCGTCGGCGTCGCCGGCGGAGCGGGAGCGATGTTCGCCACCATGGGGGCGCTCGGCCTCGCCCCCACCGCCGCCTACGCGGCCGAGAAGGAGACGCCGTTCCAGCCGCCCCGCCACAGCGACTTCACCCTCCAGGGCCGCACGGGCAAACCCGCCAAGGTCGTCGTCATCGGCGCCGGCATCGCCGGCCTCACCTCCGCGTACGAACTGGGCAAGGCCGGCTACGACTGCACCGTCCTGGAAGCCCGCGACCGCGTCGGCGGCCGCAACCTCACCGTCCGCGGCGGCGACACCCTCACGGACATCAACGGCGTGCGGCAGACGGCCGGATTCAGCAAGGGCCAGTACATGAACGCCGGCCCCGCACGCCTCGCCCAGTGGATGGTCACCCTCGACTACTGTCGCGAACTCGGCGTCCCCATAGAGGTCTTCACCAACTCCAACGCCAGCGCGCTCATCTACAACCCGGGCGCCGGCATGAGAACGCCGGTCCAGTACCGGACCGCGAAGGCCGACGTCTACGGCTACGTCTCCGAACTGCTCGCGAAGGCCACCAACGCCGGCGCCCTCGACGCCGAACTGACCGCCGACGACAGGGAAAGACTGCTGGCCTTCCTCAAGGGCTACGGCTCCCTCGGCGCCGACTACACCTACACCGGCACCGAGCACCGCGGCTTCACCGTCGACCCCGCTGCCTCGGGCACACCCGGGAACGAACTCGGCGACATACCCACGCTCTCCGAGGTCTTCGCCTCCAACGTCGGCCGCTACTTCTCCTTCGAGTTCGGCTACGACCAGGCGATGCTGATGTTCCAGCCGGTCGGCGGCATGGACCGGATACCCGCAGCGTTCGCACGCGCCATAGGGGAGAAGCGGATCCGCACCGGCGCGCCCGTCACCGACATCAAGAACACCGGCCACGGCGTCGTCGTCACCTACACCCAGCACGGCCGCACCCGCACCATCGAGGCCGACTACTGCATCGCCACACTGGCACCGCACATCCTCGCGAAGACCTCGCACAACCTCGGCTCCGCGGTGCAGACCGCCCTCCTCGCCGTGCGGCCCTCCCACGCCTCCAAGATCGGCCTTGAGTACAGGAGCCGTTGGTGGGAGCGGGACTTCAGGATCTTCGGCGGCATCACCGAGACCGACCTGGACCTGGACCACATCTGGTACCCGTCCTACGGCCACCTCGGCGACCGAGGGGTGATCATCGGCTACTACAACACCGGCGCACACTCCGAGGCGTACTCGGCGCTCACCCCCGCCGGGCGCCTGGAGCGCGCCGTGGCCCAGGGCGTCCAGATCCACGGCGAGAAGTACCGCACCGAACTGGCCGCGTCGTTCTCGCACCAGTGGAAGCTCGCCCCCTATCTGGAAGGCGCCTGGCACTCCATGCCCGGCGGCCCCGACGCCCCGGCGTACGCGCCGCTCAACCGGGCGCAGGGCAACGTGTACTTCGCCGGCGACTACCTCAGCTACCTGGACGCCTGGCAGCACGGCGCGATCACCTCAGCGCGCAAGGTCGTCACCGAGCTGCACCGGCGCGTGCTCGCCTCCTGACCCCGTCCGGCGCCCCGGCGCGGCGGCGCGGCGGCGCGGCGGCGCGGCGGCTCCATGCGATCCCGGCACCGCCCGGAGCCGCCGCGACCGGTCCGGCGGAGGCGGGAATGCCCGCGTCCCCGCGGACGTTGATCCGGTGGGAACAGAGGAGGAGCGGTCACAGTGCTTGATCCGCAGGGTTTGTACGCATGGGAGCCGAAGGGGCTGGCCGTCGTCGACATGGCGCTGGCCCAGGAGTCGGCCGGCCTTGTCATGCTCTACCACTTCGACGGATACATCGACGCGGGCGAGACCGGCGACCAGATCGTCGACCGGCTGCTCGACTCGCTGCCCCACCAACTCGTGGCCCGTTTCGACCACGACCGGCTCGTGGACTACCGGGCCCGGCGCCCGCTGCTGACGTTCAAACGCGACCGCTGGACCGACTACGAGGTCCCGGCCATCGAGGTCCGCCTCGTCCAGGACGCCACCGGAGCGCCCTTCCTGCTGCTGTCCGGCCCGGAGCCCGACGTGGAGTGGGAGCGCTTCGCCACCGCCGTACGGCAGATCGTGGAACGGCTCGGCGTCCGCCTGTCCGTGAGCTTCAACGGCATCCCCATGGGCGTCCCGCACACCCGCCCGGTGGGCGTCACGCCGCACGGCAACCGCACCGACCTCGTACCGGGCCGCAGCCCCTTCGAAGAGGCCCAGGTGCCCGGCAGCGCCGAGGCGCTTCTGGAGTACCGCCTCATGGAGGCCGGACATGACGTGCTGGGCGTCGCCGCGCACGTTCCGCACTACATCGCCCGCTCCGCGTACCCGGACGCGGCGCTGACCGTCCTGGAGGCCATCACGGCCGCCACCGGCCTGGTCCTGCCGGGCATCGCACACGCGCTGCGCACGGACGCGTACCGCACGCAGACCGAGATCGACCGGCAGATCCAGGAGGGCGACGAGGAACTGACGGCTCTCGTCCAGGGCCTTGAGCACCAGTACGATGCCGCGGCGGGCGCCGAAACCCGGGGCAACATGCTCGCCGAACCGGTCGAGATCCCGTCGGCGGACGAGATCGGCCAGGAATTCGAACGCTTCCTGGCGGAACGGGAAGGCGAGGGCTGACACCCCCGAAGCGGACCGGCTCCGACTCCGAGGGAGTCCGGACAGTCCGCGTCCGGGGGTGCCCGGAGCGCAGCCCCGAGCATCCGGCAGCGGACGGGGCGGGAGGTGCCGGACCGACCGCCCCGTGCCGCTCACGATCCCGCGCGTACCACCCATGGGCCTCATGGCTCTCGCGCAGCTGACGTACGGAGTGCGGGCCCGACCGCTCCGCAGCGGACGGGTGGGAGGCGGCTGACCGGCCGCCTCGGGCCGCTCACGATCCCGCGCGTACCACCCATGGGCCTCATGTTCTCGCGTAGCTGACGTGCGGAGTGTGGGCCCGACCGCTCCGCAGCGGACGGGTGGGAGGCGCCTGACCGGCCGCCCCGGGCCGCTCACGATCCCGCGCGGAGTGCCCGCGGGCATGGCGCAGCTGACGTACGGAGTGCAAGCCCGAGCCCTCCGCACACCAAGGGTGCCGCGCTCGAAGGCCCTCACCCCGGATGGCCGGGCCCCGATCGCCCCGCACGCAAACGGTCCTGGACTCGGACGGCCCCGGTCGTAAACGGCCCTGACTCGAACAGCCGCGGACACAGGCCGCCCCGATGCCCGGCCCATCCCGTACACAAACGCCCCGGACCCGATCAGCCATGAACCCGGACGGGCCTGGCCCGGCCCCCCGGACACGCACGGCCCCGGACTCAGACAGTCGGGTCTCAGACTCCCCGGGGCTCGGGCGCGCCCAGGCTCAGACGGCCCGGGACTCGGACGGCCCGGGACTCGGACGGAGCTGATCGAAGCGCCCGCACGCGAGCCGCCCCAGGCTCGGGTGCCTCCGCTGCGCGCGGGGCCGTGAGGCCGGCGGGCGGTCCCGGGGTCACCGGGGCGCCCCGCTCCGCCGTCCGCCCCTCCCACCCCACCGGCCGAGCGCAGCGTCTAGGCTTCCGAGCATGCTGAAAGTTGGCCTGACCGGCGGAATCGGCGCCGGAAAGAGCGAGGTGTCGCGGCTGCTGGTGCAGCACGGTGCCGTGCTGATCGACGCCGACCGCATCGCCCGCGAGGTCGTCGCGCCCGGCACCCCAGGACTCGCGGCGGTGGTCGACGCCTTCGGCGAGCGGGTCCTCACCGCCGACGGCGGCCTGGACCGGCCAGGGCTCGGCGCGATCGTCTTCGCCGACCCCGAGAAGCTGGCCGTTCTGAACTCGATCGTGCACCCCCTGGTGGGCGCCCGCTCCCGCGAACTGGAGAGCACGGCGCCCGCCGACGCCATCGTCGTGCACGATGTGCCGCTCCTCGCCGAGAACAGCCTCGCGCCCCTGTACGACGTCGTGGTCGTCGTCGACGCCGGCCCCGAGACCCAGCTCGACCGGCTCGTACGGCGGCGCGGAATGAGCGAGGAGGACGCACGCGCGCGTATGGCGGCGCAGGCGACCCGGGACAAGCGCCTGGAGATCGCGGACGTCGTCATCGACAACGACGTGTCCCTCGACGCCCTGCGGCGGCGCGTCGCCGAGGTGTGGGCCGACCTGGTCCGCAGGGAACGGGCGCACCGCACGGGCACCGCAGGGGCGGCCGGGGAATAGCATGCGTACGACGGGGCGTTGAACGGTGTCTGCGAGGGAAGGAGTGTGCCGTGCCCGAGACCAGCGGATCGCCCGGACGTACTCCGGAAACGCATGTCATCGACTTCCGTGCCGCCGAGCATCTGCTCAACGCACGGGATCCGCGGGGCGCGGTGAAACTGCTCGACGGAGTCATCGCCGCGCACCCCGAGAACACGGCCGCCCGTCTGCTGCGCGCGCGTGCCTTCTTTGCCGCCGCGCAACTACGGCCCGCCGAGCTGGAGTTCACCATCGTCCTGGAGCGAGAGCCGGACAACGCGTTCGCGCACTTCGCCCTCGCCCGCACCTATGAGCGCCAGGGCCGCCGCGACCAGGCCAAGCGGCACTTCCGGCTGGCGGCGGCGCTCGACCCGAACCCGCAGTATCTGAAGGCGGCGCGGTTCGATTCCTGAGCCCGGCGGGGCCGTGAACGCCGGCGCCACCGGACGGTCACGGGTGCCGGTGCTGGGGCGGGCGGCGATACCGCGGCCGGCGCTGCGACGGGCGGCGGTAGAACGGCGGGCTCGCCGGCGGAGCGTACGGCGGTACATCGCGGCCCGGCTGGTAGTGCGGCCCCTGCCGGATGTGCCGGACGATCATGATCAGGTCGATGCTGGCCACCAGCCACAGCAGCCCGCAGGCGATGGCCCAGCCCGTCCGGCCCACCAGCGCGAACACCGCCGTTCCGAAGACCGCCCAGGACACTCCCCACACGCTCAGCCAGAACCGCGCCCGCAGAGCACTGCGCGCGGTCGTCGGCTCACTGCCCGTACGCATCGGATCACCACTCCTGTCTGAAACGTACTCTTCGACACGGACGCCGACCAGGCGCGACGGCCGGGACACCGAGCGGACGCCGACCGGCGGCGACCCGCCGCGCCGGCCGACACCGGCAGCGTGCCTGACCTGCTGCTCGACCTGGGGGCGTGCCCCGGACCACGGCTGTCCACCGCAGGCGGCAAAGGGGCGGCGGATGCGGGCAGCGCACCGGCCCGTCCACTCGAACGGGTGAACTGCTGCGGCATGGGAACGGGTGTGCGGCGCCGGGCCGTTGTTCGGGCATGACGGCTGAAATGCGAGATGGACGAGATGGACGAGAGGGATACGAGGGAACGGGACCCGGTGCGATCACCCCGGACGGCTGCGCGGTGGAGCTCTACTCGCGCCTGTCGGTCGGTGACGAGCCGGACATCATCGCCGCGGCCGTGCCGGCCGGGGCGAGCATCCTGGAGTTGGGCAGCGGCGTCGGACGCGTGACCCACCCCCTGCTGGAGCGGGGGTTCACGGTCACCGCGGTCGACGAGTCCGCGGAGATGCTGGAGCGCGTCCGCGGGGCGCGCACCATATGCAGCCCGATCGAGGACCTGGACCTGGGCGAGACGTTCGACGTGGTGATGCTCGCCTCGTTCCTGGTGCACGCCGGGGACACGGAGGTGCGGCGCGGCCTGCTGCACACCTGCGCCCGGCATGTCGCGGAGGGCGGCTGCGTGCTGATCCAGCGGGAGGGCGAGGACTACCACACGAATCTCCCGCGGGAGCGGGTCGATCCGGGCGGCTACACCGTGCGCATGGTCTCGGCCGAGCCGGTCGGCGACGGGGTGAACTCGGTGCACGCGGAGTATGTGTTCCCGGACGCGGTCTGGACCCAGACGTTCCTGGCCCGGCCACTGACGAAGGAACAGTTCGAGAGGGCACTGGCGGAGGCCGGACTGGAGGTGGACGAATATCTGACACCGGACCGGGTGTGGGTCAGGGCGGTCCGGACGGCCTAGGGACGTGACCGCACCAGGTTCGCCCGGCGGCGATGAGTTCCCCGCCGAAAGGGGGTCTGCCTCTGTGACAGCGACCAGGACGCTTCAACGGGAGAATCCATGTCCGAGATCAGTGCCTCCGGCACGTCCGCCTCCGACACCGCCTCCGCTGCGGTCATCGCCGAGTCCGCGACCCCGCGTGGCCGCCGGGCCCGTGCCGCCCTGTTCGGCCTACAGGTGCTGCTCGCGCTCTTCTACGCGATCGCCAGTGCCCTGCCCAAGCTGATCGCGCACTCCTCGGCCGTCGAGTCCTTCGACCAGATCGGCTGGGGCAACACCGGCATGTACATCATCGGCGCGCTCGAATTGGCCGGGGCCGTGGCCTTGTTGATACCGGTCCTGCAGTCGGTGGCGGCCATGGCACTCGGCGCGCTCATGGTGGGGGCGTTCGTCGTCCAGCTCACCGCCTTCGACGGAGAGAACGCGGCGACCCCGCTCATCCTGATCGTGCCCCTGGCCCTCATCGCCTGGGCCCGACGCGGGCGCAACGCGGACCTGCTGCGACTGGTGCACCGGCGGGCATGATCTGGGTCACCGGGATCCCGGGGGGCGGTTGCCGAGGCCGCGCAGGGCCCGCAGCCGTTCCAGTTCGCGGCGGTCCCGCTTGGTGGGGCGGCCGGCGCCACGGTCGCGCACACCCGCGGGGGCGACGGCATCCCGAGGCGGGGGAGGCGGCGAGTTGTCGACATAGCACTGAACCGCCACGGGGGCGCCGACCCGCTTGCGGATCAGACGCTTGACGATGACGATCCGCTCCCGGCCCTCGTGCCGTAGCCGCACCTCGTCGCCGACGCGCACGGAGTACGCGGGCTTCACACGCTCGCCGTTGACGTGGACGTGCCCGCCACGGCAGGCGGCGGCGCCCAGCGAGCGGGTCTTGATCAGACGGACGGCCCAGATCCAGCTGTCGATGCGGACGGTCTCGCCCTTCCCCGGACCGGCCGCCCGGGCGGCGGCCACCGCAGCGGCGACCTTGGGGTCCATGGTGTCGCCGGCGGGCGCGTCCGAGGAGCCCCCGGGCTCGGCGTCGGACCGCGCGGGAAGGCCCTCGGCCGTGGCGTCGGTCCGGGCACCCGCCCGGGGACCCGTTGGGGAGCCGGTCGGCTCGGTCCCATGGTCGCCGTTCACGTCCGCATCCTCGGAAGCCATGCCCCGACCTTAGCTCGCCGCCCCGAGGAACACGGCAGCGTTTTCCCACCCACGCTCGCCTGCCCGCCGCACGGCGCCCGCTGTATGTGCCGTCTGCCGTTTCCCTCCGTGGCGGCGGGGGTGCCGGTCGTCGGGCATACCGTGGGGGCATGGACGGTAGTGGCCTCGACGCTCTCGACCGGCGGATCGCCGGCTGCCGGGCCTGCCCGCGGCTGGTGACATGGCGCGAGGAGGTGGCCCGGACCAAGCGCGCCGCCTTCGCCGACTGGACGTACTGGGGCCGCCCGGTGCCCGGCTACGGACCGTCCGACGCCCGGCTGCTGATCCTCGGGCTGGCGCCCGCCGCACACGGCGGGAACCGGACCGGCCGCATGTTCACCGGCGACCGCTCGGGCGACGTGCTGTACCGGGCGCTGTACGACATCGGGCTGGCCTCGCAGCCCACGTCCGTGAGCGCCGACGACGGTCTGGAACTGTACGGCGTGCGCGTCACCTCGCCCGTGCACTGCGCCCCGCCCGCCAACCGGCCGACGCCCGCCGAACGCGACACCTGCCGCCCCTGGCTGGTGCGGGAGCTGGGGCTGCTGCGGCCCACCCTGCGGGCCGCGGTCGTGCTGGGCGCCTTCGGCTGGCAGGCCGCGCTGCCCGCCTTCGCCGCGGCGGGCTGGACGATCCCGCGTCCCCGGCCGGCCTTCGCGCACGGCGCCCGGGTGTCCCTCGACGGGCTGGACCTCTTCGGTTGTTTCCACGTCAGCCAGCGCAACACCTTCACCGGTCGGCTCACGCCCGAGATGCTGCGGGAGGTGCTGCGCACGGCGGCGGACGCCGCCGGGCTGCCGGGCCGGAAATGACAGGACAGGCCCGCCGCCGGGTCGTTACGGTGCCCCGATGGGCCTGTATCCGAAGATCGAACCGTACGACCAGGGCATGTTCGACGTCGGTGACGGCAACCTCGTCCACTGGGAGACCTGTGGCAATCCGCACGGCAAGCCCGCGGTCATGCTGCACGGCGGCCCGGGCTCCGGCAGCACCCCGCAACTGCGCCGCTACTGCGACCCGGCCGCGTACCGCATCGTGCTGCTCGACCAGCGCGGCAGCGGCCGTTCGACGCCGAGGGCGAGCGCGTACGGCACCGACATGAGCGTCAACACGACGGCCCATCTGATCGCCGACCTGGAACTGCTGCGCCGGCACCTCGGGATCGAGCGGTGGCTGGTGTGGGGCATCTCATGGGGCTCGGTGCTGGGACTGCGGTACGCGCAGACGCATCCGGAGGCCGTGTCCGAGCTGGTGCTGGCCGGGGTCGCGACCGGCTCCAACGCCGAAGTGGCCCTGCTGACCAGGGGGTTGGGGAAGATCTTCCCCGAGGCGTTCGAGCGGTTCCTGGCCGGGCTGCCCGAGGACGAGCGGGACGGCAACCTCGCCGCCGCCTACCACCGGCTGCTGGAGTCGCCCGACCAGGCCGTGCGGGAGCGGGCGGCGCGCGCCTGGACCGACTGGGAGACGGCGATCGTCCCCGCGCCGCCGCGGTCGGTCGAGCGGTACGAGGACCCGGAGTTCCGGATGGGCTTCGCCCGCACGGTCACCCACTACTGGGGCAACGACCACTTCCTCGGTGAGGGCAACGACACGGGCGTCGTGCTGCGCGACGCGCACCTGTTGAAGGGCATCCCGGGGACCCTCGTCCAGGGCAGCCTCGACCTCGCCAACCTCGTCGGGATGGTCTGGCGGCTCCATCACGCCTGGCCCGGCAGCAAGTTGGTGGTCGTGGACGAGGCCGGCCACAACGCGGGCGCGCCGGGCGTCGTGGACGCGGTGGTGGCGGCGACGGACAAGTACGCGGCGTCCGCCGCCTGATCACGGCCGCCACACATAGCGGACGTCCGGTTCCCGCTCCTCGTTCGCGCGGCCGTCCGTGAACTCGACGGCGACAAAGCCGTGCCGCTCGTAGAAGCGGTGGGCGGGCCTGTTGACCTGGAAGGTCCACAGGGAAAGGCCCTCGGGGCTGCGCTCCTTGGCCAGATTGACGAACCGGTCACCGATGCCGCGGCCCCGCCACCGGGGGTCGAGGTAGAGCTGGGAGAGCGTCGCGCCGTCGAGCACCATCACCCCCACGGTCCCGCCCCCGCCGGCCGGCTCGGCGACCCAGGTCTCCCTGAGCGGTACGACGACGTCACGGAAGTAGTCCCGTACGGCGTCGTCGGACCGCGGCCGGGTGACCGTCGGCAGCGCGGCATCGTACGAACGCAGCCAGACATCGGCGACGTCCCCCGCGTCGGCCGCGACAGCACGCCGCAGAACCACACCCACACCGCCCCTCACACGCCCACCCCCGCGGGGACGACGGCCGTGGCGGTGATCTCGACCAGTTGGCCGCGGTAACCGAGGCAGGCCACGCCGACCAGCGTCGACGCGTGCGGTCCGGTGCTGAGCCCGCTGGCCTCGACCACCTCCCACACCTGCGAGAGCACCGCGGGCTCGGCGCTGACGACGTACACGTCCGTCGCCACGACATGGGCCAGGTCGCTGCCCACGGCGTCCAGTTGCTCGACCAGATTCGCGATCACCTGCTCGGCCTGCCGTACCGGGTCGTCCGGGCCGACGAGGGTGCCGTCCGCAGCGAGCGGGACGGCCCCCGCGAGGAACGCGAGCTTCGTGCCGGCCGCGACGACGCAGGCGTGGGAGTACCTGGGCGGCGGGAAGAGGGCGGGGGCGGTGATGTGCTGGATCATGGTGGCTCCCGGTGCGGGTGGCGGGCAGGCTGCCGATCATGCGGGGCACGGTCGCGTGTCCGCATCCGAATTATTCGGTTCGCGTGACCGGCCCACCGCACCTAAGATCCCGCCGATCGCCTCCCGCCGATCCCCGTGGGAAACACACCGCACCGCACCCGACGTCCCGTTCATCCGCCGGAGCCGCCCATGCCGTCCGATCCCGACCAGACGTTCCTGGACACCACCGCCGACCGCCTCGCCGCGCTCACCGCCGTCCGGGCCGTGGCACTCGGCGGCTCCCGGGCCCAGGGCACCCACCGCCCGGACAGCGACTGGGACCTCGCCGTCTACTACCGGGGCCGCTTCGACCCCGCGGAGCTGCGCGCCCTCGGCTGGCCGGGCGAGGTCTCCGAGATCGGCGGCTGGGGCGGCGGCGTCTTCAACGGCGGCGCGTGGCTGACCGTCGACGGCCGTCGTGTCGACGTGCACTACCGCGACCTGGACGTCGTCGAGCATGAACTGGCGGAGGCGCAGGAGGGCCGTTTCCGGGTGGAGCCGCTGCTCTTCCACCTCGCCGGCATCCCCAGCTACCTGGTCGTCGCGGAACTCGCGGTCAACACGGTGCTGCGAGGAGAACTGCCGCGCCCCGCGGCCTACCCGCCGAAGCTGCGCCGTACCGCCCCCGAACACTGGCACGGCACCGCCCGCGCCACCCTCGCCTACGCCAAGGCCCACCACGCGCCGCACGGCCGCCTCACCGAGGTCGCCGGCGCCCTCGCCGTGGCCGCCGCCCAGACCGCCCACGCGGTGCTCGCGGCCCGCGGGGAATGGGTGACCAACGAGAAACGGCTGCTGGAGCGGGCGGGCCTGCGCGCCGTCGACGGCATCGTGACCGGTCTGCGCGGCGCCGGGCCGGTGGCCGGTGTCGAGCGCGCCGAGGCCCTTTTCGAGGAGTCGGTCGCCGCGGCCCGCGCCGTGACCGCCGGCCCTGCCACCGCTGACGCCCGGCTGGCCGAATAACCGTTCGAGATGGCCGAGTCGACGCTGCTAGCGTCTTCACGTGGCGAAACTCAACCAGATCATCGCAGTCGAGAAGGGCATCAAGTCCAAGGCGCACCAGGACCTGACGGCCGCCCATCACGGGCTGCACAAGCCCGCGTTGCTGGCGGGCATCTCCCGGACGTACCAGCCGAAGGACGAGGAGGGCGAGCAGTTGCCGCCCGAGTCGACGCGGGTGCAGGTCAAGGCCGAGGACGTGCTGCGGGAGACCGCGGCGACCCTGACGCGGCTGTTCGACCTGACCGCCACCAAGGACTGGGCCAACTGCACCGCCCGGGCGGACGTGACGGTGGACGGACGAGTGCTCGTCGCCGACGTCCCCGCTCTTCCGGTGACCGTACCCTGTGAGACTCCCCGGTCCCGGTGACCGGGGTGCGCGAGGAGCGCAAGCTGAAGCTGAAGCTTGTCGTGACGGCGCGGTTCCAGTGGAGGTTCGAGTCCTCCCCGCGGCATCCATGGACCCTCTCCGTGCCGCGGTGGCCCAACCGGCAGAGGCAGACCGCGATCAATCTCAGACTCTCGCTCCAGACTCAGCATTCGCCGTCGATCGCCGGATCGACCGGGCCCAGGCCCCAAGGCGTCGAGATGCCGGTTCAAGTCCGGTCCGCACAGTTCGATGTGCGGTGGTCCAAAGGCAGGACGCGACGACATGACGACTGACCTGGACCCTCAAGCGTGCCGGCGTGTGATCGTGGACGGCACTTCCAGGACCCGGGGGCAGGCTACGCCCCCGGGTCCGCGCCCGTTCGGCCCGACGATCCGTCCGGGACCCGGTCCGGCCACGCCGTTGCGTTCATAAAGAACGCCCCCTCCGGTCAACCGTCACACGGCGGAAACGCCACCGCTCCCTCGCGTACGGTCCCGCGATCTACCGTGGACCCACTGCCCGCTCGCCACGGCCGCCGTCGCCCGAAGGCACCCCCCGCCCTCGTCCGGACAGGAGCCCCGGTGACCCGCGCCCTCCCCGCAGCCCCGCCCTGGCTCGCCCACGCCCTCAGCGCCCAGCGCGGGCCCGTCCCCTGGAGCGCCGTCGCACGCGGGGCGCTCGCCGCGGGCCCCCTGCTGCTCGGCGCCGTCCTCGGCGGCCACGCCTCCCTCGGTGTCGTCGCCGCCATCGCCGCCATGCTCGCCGGGATCAACGACCGGCCCGGCAGCCGACGTGCGGCGGTCGCACGGCTCGGCGTGCCCGCGCTCGCCGGGGCGGTGGGGCTGCTGATCGGGACGTACACGGGTCGGTACCTCGGCGCGGTCCCGCTGACCCTGCTGCTGACCGGCCTCGGGCTCGTCGCCGGCGGCATGAGCGCGGTCGGGCCCGTCGCATCCGGCGCCGGCACGCAGTTGCTCGTCACCGCCGCGATCGGGGCCGGCATGCCGCTGCCCGAACCGGGCTGGCTGCGGGCGCTCGCCTTCCTCGCCGGAGCCGGCTGGCTGCTCGCGCTGCGGCTCGCCCTGCCCACGCCCGGCGCCCTCACCGGCGACTACCGGTTCGACGGCGAACGGACGGCGGTGGCCGACGTGTACGACGCCGTAGCGGACCTGCTCGACGCCGCAGGCACCGGCGCGGCCGTCCGGCGCAGGGCCGCGCTCACCGCCGCCCTCGACCACGCCCAGGACGCCCTCGCCGGGCCCCGGCTGCGCCGCTACGCCGGCTCCGCCGCCGAGCGGCGGCTGCGCGCCCAGTACGCCGCCGCGCTACCGCTCGCCGAGGCCGCGACCGCGCTCGCCTGGGCCGGGGAAGCGGTGTCCGGCCGGGCCTGCGAAGGGCCCCGCAGGCTCGCCGCCGCCGTCCGCGGCAACCGCCCCACGGGGCCGCTGCCCGCGCCCGGCCGCCGCGCGCCGGCCCTGCGCGCCCTCGACGACGCACTCCTGCACGCCGCCGACGTCTTCGACCGGGGCGAGGACGGCAACCTGCACACCCACAGGCGGCGGACGCGCGATGCGCTCCGCACGGCGCTGGGCACCGGCGGACGGGAGTACGGACTGCGGGTCGCCCTGTGCTTCGGGGCGAGCGCGGCCATCGCCCAGTCCCTGCACCACGCCCGCTGGTACGGGCAGCACCAGCACTGGTACTGGCTGCCGGCCACCGCGGTCTTCCTCGTCAAGCCCGATCTCGGCCCGCTGGCCTCGCGGGTGCTGTGCCGGGCCGCCGGGACCGTTCTCGGTGCCCTCGTCTTCGCCGGACTCGCCGCCGTACTGCCCCGGCCGGCGGGGCTCGTCGCGCTGGTCGCGGTCAGCGGGGCGCTCATCCCGGTCGCCACCCGGCACTTCGCCGCGCAGACCGCCGTCGTCACCGTGCTCGTGCTCGCCCTCGTCATGGTCGGCGGAGAGCCCCAAGCGTCCGTCAGCCGGATCGGCGAGACGCTGCTGGCCTGCGCGCTCGTGCTGGTCGTCGGGCATCTGCCGATGCCGGGGGAGCGGGGCGCGGGCGTACGGGCCCGGCTCGCCGCGGCCGGGAACGCCGCGCACGCCTACCTCACCCATGTCCTCGCGGGGTCCGAGGACCGGCCCGAGCGGTGGGCGCTGCGCCGCGAGGCATATCGCACCCTCGCCGCGGCCCGTGCCGCCATCGCCCTCGCCGCCGCCGAACTGCCCGCCCTCGCCCGGCACACCGAGGGCACGGACGCGGTCGCGGCCGTCCTGGAACGGCTCGTCGACACGACCACGGCCTGCGCCGTGCACCTCGACGACACCGGACGGCTCAGCCCGCGCCACACCGAGCAACTCGACGCACTGCTCACGGAACTGGAGCGCGGCGGACGGCAACTCGGGCTGACGGCCCCGGAACTGCCGCTCACAGCCTGACCGCCGTACGCGGCCGGCCGCCATCGCCCGCACGCCTGCCCCGCCGACCCCCGCCCCTCACCACCCCACCGGGCCGTCCCCACCACCGCCCCTCACCGCCCCACCGGTCCGTCTCGGCCACCGTGCTTAACGGCCCCGCCGGTTCGTCGCGACCACCGTCCCGTCCGGACGCCGACGGTGCCGCCTTCAGGAGTACGCCACCCCAGCACCCGCTTCTTTCTAGGCTGTGCCCCATGGATCTCGCGGACGGCCTCCTCGACCACCCGTACGACGTGTACCGGCGGCTGCGCGACAGCGCACCGGTGCACCGCATCACCGGCCCCGACGGCACCCCCGCCTGGCTCGTCACCCGCTACGACGACGTGCGCGAAGCCCTCGCCGACCCCCGGCTCGCGCTCGACAAACGGCACGCCTCGGCGGGCACCTACAAGGGTTTCCCGCTGCCACCCGCGCTCGACGCCAACCTGCTCAACATGGACCCGCCCGACCACACGCGCGTGCGCCGCCTGGTCGGCCGGGCCTTCACACCGCGCCGTGTGCAGCGGTTGCGGGCGCCGATCCGGCGCACCGCCGACGCGCTGCTCGACGCGCTCGGCCCGCACGGCAGCGCCGACCTCGTCGCCGCCTACGCCGCACCCCTGCCGATCACCGTCATCTGCGACCTGTTCGGCATTCCGGACGAGCACCGGTTCGACTTCAGGGTCTGGACGGACAGTCTCGTCGCCCCCGACCCGGCACGGCCCGAGGCCGGCAAGGAGGCCGTGGCGGCGATGCTGGGGTACTTCACCCGGCTGCTGCGCGACAAGCGCGCCGAGCCGGGCGACGACCTGCTCTCCGACCTGATCGCCGTGCGCGACGACGGCGACCGGCTGAGCGAGGACGAACTGATGTCCCTCGCCTTCCTCATCCTGTTCGCCGGCTACGAGAACGCGGTGCAGCTCATCGGCAACTCGGTGCTCGCCCTGCTCAGCCACCCCGACCAGCTCGCCGCGCTGCGCCGCGACCCCGGCCTGCTGCCGGGCGCCGTCGAGGAGTTCGCCCGCTACGAGGGACCCGCGCTGCTCGCCATCCGGCGCTTCCCGGTCGAGGACGTCACGATCGGCGGGGTGACCGTGCCCGCGGGCGAGACGGTCTGGGTGTCACCGGCGGCCGCCAACCGCGACCCCGCCCGCTTCCCCGACCCCGACCGCCTCGACCTCGGCCGTGACGCCGGCGGACACCTCGCCCTCGGCCACGGCATCCACTACTGCCTCGGCGCTCCGCTGGCCCGCGCGGAGACCGAGATCGCCCTGGCCGCCCTGCTGGAGCGGTTCCCGGATCTGGCCCTCGCGGACGGCGGGTTGCGGTGGCGCCGGTCGCTGCGCGCGCGGGGGCTGGTCGCGTTGCCCGTGACCTACTGATCGCGGCGCCCGTGCCCCGCGTGGAGGAAAATCGCCCGCGGGGCGATGAGTTCCGCCCGGCCCGCGGGTCACCATCCAGAGCGCAGGGTCGTGACCGTCGTACAGGAGGCTCCATGCGGTTACCGGAGATCGTCTCGCGCGCGCAGTGGCGTGCGGCGCGCGCGGAGTTGCTGGCCGCGGAGGAGGCGGTCCGGCGCGCACGCGACGTGCTGAACGCGCAGCGGCGCCGGCTGCCCGTGGTCGAGATCGACACGGAGTACGTGTTCGAGGGCGGCGACGGCAAGGCGACGCTCCTCGATCTGTTCGAGGGGCGGCGCCAGCTCGTCGTCTACCACTTCATGTTCGCGCCCGAATGGGACGCGGGCTGCCCCGACTGCTCCGCCTTCCTCGACCAGATCGGGCATCTGGCGCACCTCCACGCGCGCGAGACGTCGTTCGCGGTCGTCTCCCGGGCGCCGTTCACCCGGATCCTGCCGTTCAAGGCGCGGATGGGCTGGGCGCTGCCCTGGTTCTCGTCGTACGGCAACGACTTCAACCGGGACTTCGAGGTGACCCTGGAACGGGACGGAACGCTCGCCGACCGGCCCGGGATCAGCTGCTTCCTGCGTGAGCACGACCGGGTCTTCCACACCTACTCGGCCTACGAGGACGGACTGGACGCACTGGGCTCCATCCCCAGCCTGCTGGACCTGACGGTGCTCGGCCGCGCCCCCGAGGGCAGCGACCGGGTCCGCCGTCACGACGAGTACGACACCTGACACGGACGTGCGCGAACCGTCGGAAGGTGATCGGAATCGATCCACACCCCGAGGGACACCGTGAGGCGGCGGCAGGGTGCCGAGGCGGCGGCTTCGCGTGTGCGGCTTCGTCGTGAACCGGCCGGCCATGGGACGCCCGGTCGGCCCGGGCTGCCGCGTCCTTCCGCCGGCGGTTACGCGCTGAGCTGCCGGGACCAGTCCGGTGTGGTCCCCGTCACCCGGCACAGGGCCAGATAGAGCGGAATCGGCGGGGTGTACGGAACCGTGCCGTCCGGCCGGTGGATGAGACGGCTGGTGGCGGGCAGCCGGGCGCCGGGCGCGTAGTGCGCCGGGGTCGGCCAGGTGAGCGCGTAGTCGGAGTCCGACGGGACGATCCACCACCAGTGCGATCCGTCGGCGTACACACAACCCACCCGCGGCAGCCGGGGGACGACGAGCGGCCCGAAGCGGGCGGGCACCGCGACGGCGTCGCAGCCCAGCGGTGTCGTCATGCCCTCGGGCAGCGCGAGCCGCCCGGTCGCGCCCGGCGAACGCTGCTCGCGCTGCAGCCGCACCAGGGTGTCGAGCCCGCGCACCGGGCCGTGGGGGGCGCCGCTCACAGCCATTCAGCCCTCCCGGACCGTCGTGTCTCCGTCTCGGACGTCCTGCGGTACTGCTTCTGCACCCGCTCCTCCTCGCCGGTGCCCCGGCCGGGGCCGGGCTCGGGGCGGGTGCCCCAGCCCAGGTCGCTGCGCGGTTCTGCGGTGTCCGGGGCGGTGTCGCCCCGGCGCGGCAGCTCGGCCCAGACCAGCAGGCCCGGCCCGTGCTCCTGGGCGCCCCAGGCCCGGCACATGGCATCCACGAGAAGCAATCCCCTCCCGTGCTCCTCCTCGGCCCGCTGCGGCGACGGACGGGGTTCACCAGGCGCGCACCCCTCGTCACGCACGGCTATCCGCAGCACGTCGTCGTGGTCGTGCAGCTCACACACCACCCGGCTGCTGGCCGTGTGCACGACCGCGTTGGTGACCAGCTCCGAGATGACCAGGGCCGCGGTGTCGCAGGTGTCCGCGCACACCGACCAGCCGGACAGCCGGGCCCGCGTCAGGCGTCTCGCCTGGGCGGGTGAGCCCGGATGTGCGGCCAGCTCGAACCGGAACCGACGCTCGGCAGCGGCCTGACCTGCGGCTGCTCCCGCGGCGGCGCCGAGACCCGGTCGGTCTGCGGCGGCCTCTGTTCCTAAGGGCGCGGACGGAATCACGCTTGCCACTATCGCCCCGCCGTGCACACTTGGCAAGTGTCACTCTGAAAATTGCAGAGTGCTGTGTGACTCGGTCGAGGGCCATGGCACACTGCTCGCAACAGCACGTCCGGCGGCGCCAGTTCGAATCACCGGCGATCCAGCTGATCACCGATGACTTCTTCGAACGGCGCCGCAGGGCTGTCCGGATTCATGCGTGTCCAGCGCGTTCAAGAGGTGGAGGTGGAGCGTGAGCGAACCGCGGTCCGCGCCGACCGTGGGCCAGGTCGTCCTCGGTCGGCGCCTGCTGGACCTGCGGGAACGCGCCGGGCTCAAGCGCGAGGAGGCAGCCCGCATCCTCCGTGTGGCCCCCGCCACCGTCCGCCGCATGGAGATGGCCGAAGTCGCACTCAAGATCCCGTACCTCCAGCTGCTCCTGAAGGCATACGGCGTCTCCGACGACGAGGCCGACCTCTTCGTGCAGCTCGCCGAGGACGCCAACAAGCCCGGCTGGTGGCAGCGCTTCCACGACATCCTGCCGGGCTGGTTCTCGATGTACGTCAGCCTCGAAGGCGCGGCCAGCCTGATCCGCTCGTACGAACCGCACTTCGTACCCGGCCTGCTGCAGACCGAGGACTACGCGCGCGGCGTCCTGGAATCCGGCGCCATAGGCCAGACCCAGCCCGAGGACATCGAGCGCCATGTCGCGCTGCGCATGCAGCGCCAGGACCTGCTCACCCGCGCCGACGCGCCCCGTTTCTGGGTGGTGATGGACGAGACCGTCCTGCTGCGCCAGGTCGGCGGCCCGAAGGTGATGCGCGCGCAGGTCGACAAGCTGCTTGAGGCCGCAAAGCTGCCCAACGTGACCCTCCAGATCGCCCCGTTCGCCAGCGGGCCGCATCCGGGCACGTACGGGCCCTTCGTGCTGTTCCGATTCGCCGTGTCGGAACTGCCGGACATGGTTTACAGCGAGTACCTGACCGGCGCCGTCTACCTGGACGCGCGCTCGGAGGTGGCGACCCACCTTGAGGTCATGGACCGCATGGCGGCTCAGGCCGCCACGGCACATCGCACCAAGGAGATCCTCCGGGATCTTCGCAAGGAGTTGTGAATGGAACGCAGCATGACCCACGCCAAGCCGTTGCCCCGCGCCCAGCGGATCTACAACGGCATGCCCGCGCGCGATCTGGGCAGCGAGGGCTGGCACAAGCCGTGGAGCGGCGGTAACGGAGGTAACTGCCTGGAGGCCATGAAGCTCTCCGACGGCCGGATCGCCGTCCGTCAGTCGACCGACCCGGACGGGCCGGCGCTCATCTACACCACGGACGAGATGACCGCCTTCATACAGGGCGCGAAGGCGGGTGACGCGGACTTCCTGCTGTCCTGAACCCCCGCACGTTGATGTTGCTGCTAACTCGACTTTCCGCTGATCGACTTCCCTGTTCCGGTACTGACTTGATCACCCACCGCGTCCGCCGCTTACGGAGTGCCCCATGACCGGGCAGAACCCCGTCACCGCCATCGAGACCGACACCGGCAGCCCGCACCCCGCGCGCGCATACGACCGGAACCGCCACGGCACACACGACCACACCGCCGACGAACGGGGGTACCGCCCGCACCCGTAAGGCAGCGGGGGAGGGCCGGCGCAGGCCGGCCCTCACACCGCCATCGGCCGGTCGTACGCCGATATCGGCGCGGGCAGCCGCGAACTCCCCGTCAGATACCGGTCCACCGCCGCGGCCACCGCCCGGCCCTCCGCGATCGCCCATACGATCAGCGACTGTCCGCGCGCGGCGTCCCCGGCGGCGAACACGCCGGGGACGCCGGTCGCGAAACCGGCGTCCCGGGCGATCGTGCCGCGCGCGTCCATCGCCAGCCCCAGCTGGTCGATCAGCCCGTCCGTACGGTCGGGCCCGGAGAAGCCGAGCGCGAGCAGCACCAGGTCCGCGGGCAGGCTCCGTCCGGTGCCCGGCAGCGGCCGGCGTGCCGCGTCCACCTCCACCAGATGCAGCGACCGCACATGGCCGCTCTCGTCCCCGGTGAAACGCAGCGTCGACGCCGCGAACAGCCGCGCGTCCGCGTCGGCCGCCGGCGCCGTCACCAGATCGCGCGCCTCCTCGTGCGCGGCCGACAGCCGGTAGATCTTCGGATACGTCGGCCAGGGCTCGGCGTCCGCGTCCCGCTCGGCGCCCGGCTGGGCGTAGATGTCCAACTGGGTCACGGACGCGGCGCCGTCCCGGACCGCCGTGCCCAGACAGTCCGCACCGGTGTCGCCGCCGCCCACGATGACGACGTGCTTCCCCGCCGCGCACAGCGGCGAGACCGTCAGATCGCCCTCGCCCACCCGGTTGGACAGCGGCAGATACTCCATCGCCTGGTGGATCCCCGCCAACTCCCGCCCCGGCACGGCGAGTTCCCGCCACGCCGTGGCCCCCGTGGCGATCACCACGGCGTCATAGCGCGTCCGCAGCTCGTCCGCCCCGATGTCCCGCCCGACCAGCGTCGACGTACGGAACCTGGTGCCCTCGGCGCGCATCTGTTCCAGCCGCCGCTCCAGGTGACGTTTCTCCATCTTGAACGACGGGATGCCGTACCGCAGCAGCCCGCCCGCCCGGTCGTCCCGCTCGTACACGGCGACCGTGTGCCCGGCCCGGGTCAGCTGCTGTGCCGCGGCGAGCCCCGTGGGGCCCGATCCGATCACCGCGACCGTCCGCCCCGACAGCCGGTCCGGCGGCCGGGGCGGGGTGAAGCCCTCCTGCCAGGCCCGGTCGGCGATGGCGCACTCGACGTTCTTGATGGTCACCGCCGGCTGATTGATCGCGAGCACGCACCCCGCCTCGCACGGCGCCGGACACAACCGGCCCGTGAACTCGGGGAAGTTGTTCGTGGCGTGCAGCCGGTCGGCGGCCACCCGCCAGTCCTCGCGCGCCACCAGATCGTTCCACTCGGGGATCAGGTTCCCCAGCGGACATGCCTCGTGACAGAACGGTATGCCGCAGTCCATGCACCGGTCGGCCTGCTTGCTGATGATGGGCAGCAACGCCCCCGGGACGTACACCTCGTCCCAGTCCCTGACCCGTTCCTCGACGGGCCGACGCGGCCACTCCTCGCGCGGCGTGGTCATGAAACCCTTGGGGTCGGCCATGGTCGTCTTCCTTGCCTACGCGTACGACGGGCCAAGCGTCTTCGGGCGGCACTCCTGCCGCCACGATACGTCCCCCCGGCCGCCCCCGCAGGGCCGCCGACGGCCCCTTCCCGCGCAGCCTGCCCGCCCCCGGACCCACACAGGCGGCCCCCGGCCGCACTCAGGTGAGCGCCAGCACATACACCACAGCGGCGGCGGCCGAGGCTCCCGTGCGGACGTGGTTCCACATGGTCCACTCGCGCACATACGTCGGCCAGTACGCGGCGGCCTCCGGGCTGCCCGGCTCCAACCCGGCCAGGGTGTCGTTGCGGGGCACGTTCGCGGCCAGGGTCAGCCCGAACGAACCGAACAGGAACAGCGCGCTGCCCAGCAGCAACTCCACCTTGCCGTCGTCCGGCCACAGCACGAACGTCACCACGGCGATCATCGCGCACAGCACCGCGGACCCCGCGAACACCAGCATGAACGCGGGCGTCACCGCGGCCACGTTGATCGCGTTCATCGCGGCCACGCCCTGCGCGGGAGGCAACGCGCCCAGCCCGCGCATGACGAACGTGGAGAACCCGCAGAACACCCCGGCCACCAGCCCGGTACCGAGCACCCCCAGCACGATCAGCACGAAGTACGGCCCGTCGATCATGTCCTCATCCACTCCCCGCCTCGAACCGGGTCCACCCGGCACCCGCCGTCGCCCCAGTGAATTCCCCCTGCGAAACCCGGGCCATCGCCGTGACGCGCGAGCGCATGCGCGAGCGTCCAGCCGCCCCACCCCGCCGGACTCACCCCACGTCCGCCCCGGCCCCCCGCCACCCGCGCAGCACCGACTCCACGGCCGCCGCGATCCGCCGCCGCGCATCCTGCCGCGGCACCCCGCTCATCAGCAGCCGGTCGTACGGCGTGTCCAGGTGCCGCACGGCCGCCACGACCGCCGAGACCACCGCGCCCTCGGACAGCGACCGCCCCGCCGCACTGCGCCCCACCCGCCCGCTGCCCCGCGCGGACGCGTGCCCGGCGATCGCCTCCGCCCTGTCGGCCGGGCACCCGGGAAACAGCCGCCGGATCTCCGCCGCGAACGCCTGCGCGAACCGGGCGTCCTGCGCCGCCCGGCGCCGCGCGTCCCGGGCCCGGCGCCGTCTTCGCGCCTCCGCGTCGGCCAGGCACCGCTCCTCCGCCCGGGCCAGGGCCGCCTCCTCGACGAGCACACCCTGCCGCTCGTACCGGCTCCTGCGCCGGTTGAACCGCACCACCACCGCCGACAGCCCGCTCTCCTCCCGCGACCTGCGCGTCAGCGCGGTGTCGCCGCGCGGCAGGAACACCAGATGACCGAGGTCGGCACAGTCGAGGCAGCGCGGCACCCCGTCCTCGGACACGAGCAGCGACAACGGCCCGCGACGGCACGCGGCACACTGCTTGCGCCGCAGCGGCTGGATCACGAGAAGTCCGTTGGACGACGGGTGAGTTGCAAGACGCGCCATACCCGCTACCTTCCCCTCCCACCCCCGCTTCTCCCGTGCCTCAGCGCGCCCCCGCATCCCGACGATGGCGGGTTCCCGCGTCTGGGCGAAGAGGTGGCTTCCCGCATTCCGGCGATGGCGGACTCCGGGTCCGTGCGGAGAGGGGACCCTGCATCCCGGCGAGGGCGGGCTCCCGCGTCTGGGCGAAGGCGTCGCCCCTCGCATCGCCGCGATGGCGGGTTCCCGCGTCCGTGTGGAGAGGGGTGGCTCCGTGTCCCGGCGAGGGCGGGTTCCCGTGTCTTGGCGGAGGCGTCGCCCCTCGCATCGCCGCGATGGCGGGTTCCCGCGTCCGTCTGGAGGGGTGGCTCCGCATCCCGGCGATGGCGGGTTCACTCGTCCGCGCGGAGGTTGAACACCGAGACGCGTGTGCGGTGCCGCGCCGGGGCCTCGATCTCGTCGACGACCGCCACCGCGAGGTCCGCGTACGACAACCAGGCGTCACCGTCGGGCAGCCGCTCCCCGCCGACCCGGTATCGCCCGGTCCGCACCCCGCCGTGCTCCAGGTACCCGGCCGGCGTGAGCATCACCCAGTCGACCGCCCCGGCACGGTGCTCACGGAGTCGTTCGAGCCCCGCGGTGTGCGCCAGCGCGAACGGCCGTACCTCCGCGGGGAACGCCCCGGGATCATCCATCAGCGGCCGGCCGTCCACGCCGAGCAGATTGGCGCCCAGCCCGATGGCCACCAGGCGGCCCACCCCGGTGGCGGCGAGGCCACCGAGCAGCGCGTCCGCCGCCTTCACGAAGAACTCCGGGTCAAGCGTGTCGAACCCCTGCTCGGGACCGCTGAACGGGGACACCGCATGCACGGCGGCGACCCGCCCGCCCACGACGTCGGCCACCGAACCGCGATCGGTGACATCCCCGCGCACGACGGTCACCCCGTCCACGGCGAGATCCGGATACCGCGCCGGATCCCGCACCACCGCCGTCACCTCGTACCCACGGCCGCGCGCCTCCGCCGTGACCGCCCGCCCGGCCCGCCCGCCGGCTCCGAAGACGACGATCCCGTCCCTGCTCCCGCCCATGCCCAACCTCCCTGTCCGCACCGCGGTTTCGCGTGCTGACCTGGACGTTAGGGGCCGGGACCCCGGTTACTTCAACGGTATCGGCGCTACCCTCGACGGATGACCGAAGCGACGGACCGCGAGCGGCCGACCCCGCTCGACCACACCCCGCTCGACCACGTCCCGCTTGACCACCTCCCGCTCGATCCCGACATGTTCGACCCCGTCTGCCCGTCCTCGGCGATGCCGTTCCGGATCGGCGACAAATGGTCCGGCATGGTGATCCGCTGTCTCGAAGGCGGCCCGCGCCGCTTCGGCGAACTCCGCGTCCCGCTCCGGGCGATCACCCCCAAGGTCCTCAGCGAGACCCTGCGCGCGATGGAACGCGACGGTCTGCTCACCCGCACCACATACGACGAGAACCCGCCTCGTGTCGAATACGCCCTCACCCCTCTCGGTCGCACCCTGATCCCTCTCCTCGATGCCGCCCGCGCCTGGAGCGAGGCGCATCTGCCGGCCCTCCTCGCCGCCCGCCGCGCCCACGAACGGCTCTCCTGACCACCACCGGCCCCACACGGCCCGCCGGACCTCGCGACAGGACGCCAGGACCGGCCCTGGCCGGTCCCGTGCCGGTGCGGTCGGCCCGGCACGGCATCATGGGCCCGTGCGACTCGAAGCGATCACCTGGGACCGGCTCGCCGAACGGCTGGCCGAGCGGCTGCTCGACGTCCGGCCCGCGGACGGCGGTTCCTGGCCGCGCGTCGCCTTCGACGGCGCCTCGGCCGCCCGCCCCGGCGACCTCGCGGAGCGGGTCGCGCAGGCGCTGCGGGTACGCGGCCGTCCCTCGCTCGTCGTGGGCGCCGAAGGATTCCTGCGCCCCGCCTCCGTCCGGCTGGAACACGGTCACCGGGACGTGGAGTCCTACTACAGCGGCTGGTTCGACACCGCGGCACTGTGGCGTGAGGTCTTCGGCCCGCTCGAACCCGGCGGCGACGGCCGCGTCCTGCCCGACCTGTGGGACCCGGCCACCGACCGGGCCACCCGCAGTTCCTATGTCCGACTCCCGCCCGGCGGGCTGCTGTTGCTGCACGGTCCGCTCCTTCTGCGGCACTGGTTTCCCTTCGACCTGACCGTCCATGTCCTCCTCTCACCGGGCGCCCTGCGCCGCCGCACCCCCGAGGCGGACCACTGGACGCTGCCCGCCTTCGAGCGGTACGCGGACGAGACCGACCCCGCCACGACGGCCGACGTCCTGGTCCGCGCCGACGACCCCCGGCACCCCGCCTGGAACGGCTGAACCACCCCGCACACGGGCCTTCCCGGCACGGGCCTTCTTCGTGTGCTTCCCCGTGCGGGCCCTCCGCGCGTGGACCTTCTGACCACGGCCCTTCCACCTGCGGCGGGCGCGGCCCGCGCTCCGGGCCGAGAGGGGAGCGCGGCTCGCGTCTGCGGGTGCGGAGACCGGGCCGTGCGCGGGAGAATGAAGGCCGCCGGGACCAGCGGTGTTTCCCGCGCCGCGCCGGCCAGTCCGGTACCGGGAGGTGCACCATGACCACCGCCGGAGACATCATGCACCGTGGCGCCCAGTGGATCCCCGCCCACGAGACCCTGGACCGCGCCGCCCAGTTGATGCGCGAGCTGAACGTCGGGGCGCTGCCCATCAGCGACGAGAACGAACGGCTCTGCGGCATTCTCACCGACCGCGACATCGTGGTCGGCTGTGTGGCCATGGGCCACGACCCCGCCAAGATCACCGCAGGGCAGATGGCCCACGGCACGCCCCGCTGGATCGAGGCGAGCGCCGACGTCGGCGAAGTGCTCCAGGAGATGCGGGGGCACCAGATCCGCCGCCTGCCCGTCATCGAGAACAAGCGTCTGGTCGGCATGATCAGCGAGGCCGACCTCGCCGAACACCTCAGGGAGGACCAGATCGCCGCCTTCACCGAGAGCGTCTACGCCCGGACCACGCCGCCCGGTCACTGACGCCCGGATCCGGCCCCGGGCCGGTCACAGCCAGCCGTTGCGCCTGAACCCTCGGTACAGCGTCAGACACGCGATGGATATCACCCCGATGACCAGCGGATAGCCGAATCGCCAGCGCAGCTCCGGCATGTGGTGGAAGTTCATGCCGTAGACCCCGCACACCATCGTCGGTACGGCGATGATCGCGGCCCAGGCCGTGATCTTCCGCATGTCCTCGTTCTGCGCGACCGTCACCTGTGCCAGATGGGCCTGGAGGATCGAGTTGAGCAGTTCGTCGAAGGAGGCGATCTGCTCCTTCGCCCGTATCAAGTGGTCGAGGACGTCCCTGAAGTAGGCCTGTATCTCCAGGTCGACCACCCGGATCGGCCGTGTGGCCAGGTCCTCGACCGGACGGGCGAGTGGCACCACCGCCCGCTTCAGTTCGAGGAGTTCACGCTTCAGTTGGTAGATACGCCCGGGGTCGACCCGCGCCCCGTTCTCCGCGAACACATCGGTCTCGACCTGGTCGATGTCGGACTGCAGCGCGTCCGTCACGGTCAGATACTCGTCCACCACATGATCCGCGATCGCGTGCAGCACCGCCGCCGGGCCCTTGGCCAACTGCCGGGGCTGCGACTCCAGCTCCTCGCGCAGCGGTCCCAGCGAGCCGTGCCGTCCGTGCCGCACCGTGATCACGAAGTCCTGGCCGAGGAACACCATGATCTCGCCGGTGTCCACTACCTCGCTCGTCGCCGTCAGCTCCTCGTGCCCGACGTAGCAGACCGTTTTGAACACCACGAACAGCGTCTCCCCGTACCGTTCCAGCTTCGGACGCTGATGGGCCTCCACCGCGTCCTCGACCGCCAGCGGATGCAGGTCGAACAGTTCGGCGACGCCGGCGAACTCGGCGTCCGTCGGCTCGTGCAGCCCGAGCCAGACGAATCCGTCGCCGCTCTTGCGTATCCGCTCCACGGTGTCGACCAGGTCGCCGCCGCCGGAGACCCGGGTGCCGTCCCGGTACGTCACGCAGTTGACCACCGAGGAGCCCAGCGGTGACCGGGCGGGGTGGCTCAGATCGACGCGCGGTCGCCTCCGGGCCAGCCGCGCGACCTTGCGCAGGCGGCCCATCCCGCTCAGGTCCCTGACCTTGCGCAGATTCCCTGCCATGGACATCCGGATCCCCCTGTCTGTACTCCTCGCGCCGTGCTGTCGCGCCTTGACCAGAAAGTCTGCCAGCCCGGCGCGATACGCGGGCAAGCCTGTGGGAACGGCGCATTCCGCTTGGTTCCCGCCTGTGGACAAGCCGTCACGGCCGTGGCGGGCCGCTCGTCGCGCCGGAGCGTCGACCATCCTCGATCGAGCGGCGGGCCGACTGGGATGATCGCGGCATGACACAACCCGACGGCTATCTCCTCGACAACCGGCAGCACGAGGCAGGGCAGCGTTTCGACGCCTTCGCCACCCTCTTCGACCCCACCACCTTCCGGCACCTGACCGACCTCGGGCTGGGGCCCGGCCGGCGCTGCTGGGAGGTCGGCGCCGGCGGTACCTCGGTGGTGTCCTGGCTGGCCGAGAAGGTCGGCCCGACCGGCAAGGTCGTCGCCACCGACATCGACACCTCACTGCTCCTCCCGGCCGCCCGTCCGCACGTCGAGGTGCGCGTCCACGACGTCGGCGCGCAGGAGCCGCCAGGGGAGGGGTTCGACCTGGTACACGCCCGTCTGGTCCTCGTACACGTCCCGGACCGGGACCGGGCGCTGCGCTCGATGGTCCAGGCGCTGCGGCCCGGCGGAGGTCTCCTGATCGAGGACGCCGACCCGGCGCTCCAGCCCCTCATCTGCCCGGACGAGTACGGCCCCGAGCAGCAGCTCGCCAATCGGCTGCGCAAGGGCTTTCGCAGCCTGCTCGCCGAGCGCGGCGCCGACCTGTCCTACGGCCGCAGGCTCCCGCGCCTGCTGCGCGAGGCCGGACTGCGCGGCGTGCAGGCCGACGCGTACTTTCCGCTCACCTCGCCCGCCTGCGCGGCGCTGGAGTCCGCCACCGTGCGGCAGATCCGGGACCGGCTCGTCGCCGCGGGACTGGCCACCGACGAGGACATCGACCAGCACCTCGCCAACGTCGCCGCGGGCGGCATGGACCTGGCCACGGCACCGATGATCTCGGCGTGGGGACGCAAGGCATAGAGCAAGACATAGACCGGACCGACCCGCACTGCCGCACCCGACGACCGCTGTATCCGCCCGTCCGCGACATCGAACCGCCCTGGGCCGCCGTCTGCGTTCGCTGCGCCGCACGAAGCGTATTGCGCCGGGCCAGACGTAATTGCACGCGCGAGACAGCGCGCCGTACGGGGGCCTTCCGTCCCGCATGATGCCTGCCGCCTCGCGCCGCGTCTTCCGTCCCGCACGATGCCTGCCGTCCCGCGCCGACGGCATTGCCCCGCGTGCCCCACGGCCCCCGCGCTGTCGCGCCTCTCCGGCCTGTCACCGGTATCGCCGCGCCCGAGCGGCGGGACGTCCCGCGGGTCCGCCGCTTCGCATACACCGCCGCGCCACGGCCGGTCCGCGCCAGCGCCGCCGCCAGGAATCTGCCGCGGCTCAAGACCGCGTCGCGGTCATGCGCGCGCCGGTGGCCGGCCGCCCACCCGCCCCACCGCACGGGCACCCGCCCGGCACCCCCGCGCCACCGCGTCCTCGGCACCCGCACCCGCGAGGAGGGCGGCCAGGAAGGCGCCGGTGAACGCGTCACCCGCGCCCGTCGTGTCCCGGGGCGTCACCGGCGCGGCCGGAACCCGGGCCAGCACCTCGCCGTACCGGGCCACCAACGCCCCGTCGGCACCGAGCTTGGCCACCACCAGCGGGACGAGACGGCTCAGCTTGGCCGCGGCGTCCGCCGGATCGGCCAGGCCCGTCAGCAGGCACGCCTCGTCCCGGCTGGGCAGCAGGACGTCCAGGCCCTCGGCGAACGCCAGGAAGCGGTCCACCCCCAAGTCCCGGAGGAACCCCGCCGATGCCGGATCCAGGCTCACCGGCACCCCACGCGCGCGTGCCGCCCGCAGGGCCACCGCAGCCAGCGCCCGGCTCGGCTCGGAGAACAGCAGATAGCCGGACAGATGGAGCCAGGCGACCCCGTCGAGCAGCCCGTCCGACCAGTCGGCCGGTTCGAGCCGCAGCGACGCGCCGCTGTCCGTGAGGAAGGTGCGCTCGGCCGCGGCGCCCGCGTCCACGAGGCAGATCACCGTCGCGGTCGCCGCCTCCGCGTCGAGTACGAGCCGCGGACGCACTCCGGCCGACACCAGTTCCCGCTCGTGCCACGCCGCCGCGTCCGCACCCACCCGCCCCAGCAGCCGCACATCGGCGCAGCCCTCCGCAGCGGCCCAGCAGGCCACATTGGCGCCCGCCCCGCCGGGCAGCGTCCGGATCGCCGCCGCCGTGTCGGTGCCGGCCGCGAGCGGGCCCCGGTGCCGGGCCACGACATCGGTGACGACGTCCCCGACGACCAGCAGCGCCCCCGTCCGCCCCGCTGTCACCCCCGGGACCACGCCGCCGCGATCCGTGCCGCCAGCCGCACATTGCCGCGGACGGCCGCCAGATTGGCGCTCAGCGAGGCACCGTCGGTGTGCCGGACCAGGTAGTCCAGCAGGAACGGCGTGACCGCCTGCCCGGTGATCCCCTCCTGCTCGCACGCGCGCAGCGCGTCGGCGAGCACCCGCGCGTGCGTCGCGGGATCCAGTTGCTCCGTCTCCGGCACGGGATTCGCGACGATCAACGCGGACTCCGGACCGTCCAGAGCGTCCTGGGCGCGCATGACCCGCGCCACCTCCTCCGGGCTGCGCACCGTCCAGTCCACGGGGTGTCCGGAGTCGGACAGATAGAAGCCGGGGAAGCGGTCCGTGCCGTACCCGGCGACCGCGACCCCCAGCGTCTCCAGCCGCTGCAGGGTGGCCGGCACGTCCAGGATCGACTTCACCCCCGCGCACACCACCGTGATCCGGGTACGCGCCAGCAGGCCCAGGTCCGCGGATTCGTCCTGCGTCACCGTCCACTGCCGGTGCACGCCGCCCAGCCCGCCCGTCGCGAACACCCGGACGCCGGCATGTGCCGCCAGCAGCGCGGTCGCCGACACCGTGGTCGCCCCGCTCGCCCCCGCCGCCACGGCCGGCGGCAGGTCGCGATGGCCCAGCTTGCGCAGGCCCTCCTCGTTCGCGATCCGCTCCAACTGCTCCTTGTCCAGACCCACATGGGGACGCCCGTCCAGCACGGCGATGGTGGCGGGCACGGCACCCTCTCGCCGTACCGCCTCCTCAAGCTCCCGCGCCACCCGGAGATTGCGTGGGCGCGGCAGCCCGTGCGCGATGATCGTGGACTCCAGGGCCACCACGGGACGACGCGCGGCGATCGCCTCCCGTACTTCTTCCGCCACCATCAGCACCACGCGCCTGCCTCCTGTCACTCGGTCCCTGCCTCATCCCTGGCGAGCCGCACGGCGGGCTAAACGCTCGCGGCCCCGCGGAGGGGCCGCCACCAGCCTGCTAGGACCGACTCCGACGGCGCTCGCGGCAAGGGCACCGCACCGGTTCTGCTCCCGGGACCCCGACGTGCTGGAGAGGACGGCACCGCGCCGGCCCCGGCCCGTCCCTCACCGTGCCCGCACAAGGGCGTACCGACCGCGGCGCAGGACCGTCAGAACAGGGGCTCGGGCAGCACGCCCTCCAGGGCGAGCAGCTTCCGCTTGGTCTCCAGACCGCCGCCGAACCCGCCGATCCCGCCGTCGCTCTCCACGACCCGGTGACAGGGCACGACGACCGGCAGCGGATTGGAGCCCATGGCCGTGCCCACCGCCTGCGCCGCCCCCGGCTGACCGACCCGCCCGGCCAGATCGCCGTATCCGACGACCGTGCCGTACGGGACGCCGGACGCCAGTTCGCGCAGCACCTGCCGGTTGAAGCCGGAGATCAGCGACCAGTCCAGCGGCAGCTCGAAGTCATGCCGTCTCCCCGCGAAGTACGCCTCGATCTGGCGTATCGCCTCGGCCAGCAGCGGTGAACCGGGTGCCTCGACGGGCTCGGTGCCCAGCCGGGCCGCCAGCCGCTCCAGTGCCCGGTCGCGCACCCCGTCGGTCGCGTGGAAAACGACGTTGACCAGGCCGTTTCCGGTCGCCGCCAGCAGTAGCGGACCGATGTCGGTGCCCACGACGGCCCACACCACCCGCTGCTCGTCCTGCCCATGGCTGTCCATGCGCCCCACCGTACGACCCGCCACTGACAACGCCCCGCCGTCGGTCGGTCCGGAGCCGTTCCGCCGCGGGGACTCAGGGCGCGCTCAGCGCCTGCCGCACCACCTCGGGCCGGTTCGTGATGATGCCGTCGACGCCGTACCCGGCGACTTTCCGGGCGGTCGGCGCGTCGTCGACGGTCCAGGCGAACACCGCGAGCGGCCTGCCGTGCGGCCCGTCGTAGGAGTGCACGGTGGCGACGTAGTTCCTGGAGACGGACGCGTAGGACGGGTTGATCAGGTCCGCGAAGCCGGCGTAGGCGCGCAGGTCCGCCGCCGGTGGCGTGCCGAGGTAGCCGGTCGTGAGGCCCGGCTTCAGGTCGTGCACGATCCGCAGGCTGTCCGCGCTGAAGCTCTGCACGACGAGCCGGCCGAGGTGCTGCCGGTCCAGCCAGCCCTCGTTGCCGAGGAGCTTCAGGGTCTCCCGCTCGATGCCCGGGTACAGCTGGGGACTCTTGATCTCCAGGAGCAGCTTCTCGTGGTGGTGGTCGACCCGGCGCATGTACTCCTTGAGCGTCGGCACGCGCGTGCCCGCGTACGCGGGTCCGAACCAGCTGCCCGCGTCCAGGCGGGCGATTTCGGCCGCGGTGAAGTCCTTCACCTTCCAGGGTGCCCGGTCCGGGAACACCTCCTCGGCGTTCGTGGTGCGGGCCAGGCTGTCGTCGTGGATGACGACCAGTTCGCCGTCCTTCGTCCGCTGCACATCGTTCTCGACCCAGGTGAAGCCCCTTCGGGCCGCCTCGTCGACGGCGGGCAGGGTGTTCTCCGGGGCGTGGGCCGAGGCGCCCCGGTGGGCGACGACCGTGACCTGGCCGCCGGCGCCGCCGGCCCGGGCGTCGCGGGTGGGCGTCACCAGGGCGGCGGCCCCCAGGAGCGCGACGGCCATGACGGCAATGACGCGCGCGTGCATGCGTGCTCCTCGCGACGGACGAATACGGACAGCACTAGGGTGACAGCAGAGAGTGGACGGCGGCGCGATACAGGATGAGCACAGTTTGGACCGAGATGCCCGTGGCTGCTCACCGGTGCCGCACAAGTGGGGCAAGGGCGTGTTTCTTTGCCGGAAAATCGTTCGTCCGTTCCGGTGGGGTCATACTCTCTGCGACAACCCTGACCGCCCGAGCGGTCCTGGGACGGGGGCGCACATCAGATCATCCGGGACGCGAGAAGGCGGAAGGGCAGCCGCGCATGCAGGGCACGGTCGACGACTTCAGTTACGGGGCCGTCACCCCGTTGGTGGCCTTCCTGATGGCCTGCCTCGGCGGCGCCCTCGGTCTGCGCTGCACGACCCGGTCCCTGCTGGTGTCCCATTCCAGGCGCCCCGCGTGGCTCGCCCTGGGCGCCGCCGCCATCGGCTCCGGCATCTGGACCATGCACTTCGTCGCCATGATGGGATTCACCGTCGCGGAGGCCCCGGTCCACTTCGACAGACCGATCACGTACGCCAGCCTCGGCATCGCCATCGTCATGGTCGGCGTCGGGATCTTCATCGTCGGCTACCGCGGCGCCACCGGAACCGCGCTGTTCACCGGCGGAACGATCACCGGCCTGGGCATCGCCTCGATGCACTACCTCGGCATGGCGGGCATGCGCCTGCACGGGAGCCTGGAGTACAACACCGTCACCGTCGCCGCCTCCGTCGTGATAGCGGTCGTGGCCGCCACCACCGCCCTGTGGGCCGCGGGACAGGTCCGCGGCTTCCTGTGGAGCGTGGGCGCCAGCCTCGTCATGGGACTCGCGGTCAGCGGCATGCACTACACCGGCATGGCGGCCCTCACCGTGCACCTGCACGGCTCCGCCACGGCCTCCGGGGATTCCTCGTCCGCGGTCCTGCTCGCGCCCATGCTGATCGGACCTCTCGTCTTCCTCCTGATCGCGGGCGTCGTCGTGATGGTCGACCCGCTGATGATCGCGGGCAGGCCCGCCCGGCCCCCGCAGGAGCGCAAACCCGGCGTCCCCGCCGGCGCGCTCGCCCCGCACCCGCGCCGTCGCCCGGAGGTCCCGGCCGGCCCGCGGCGCATCCACCAGAGGGCCGACCAGCCGGGACACCACAGCTCCCGCACCCCGCAGAACCGCTGACCGGAGCCCGTTGTCAGTGCGGGGTCGTACCGTGGATGGCATGCGGCCCGTTTCCCACATCGAACGCACGGTGGCGCCCTTCGAGGTCGTCAGCCCCTACCAGCCCAGCGGCGACCAGCCGACGGCCATCGCCGACCTGGCCAAGCGCATCGGGGCCGGTGAGAAGGACGTCGTCCTGCTGGGCGCGACCGGCACCGGCAAGTCCGCCACCACGGCGTGGATGATCGAGCAGCTTCAGCGCCCCACACTCGTGATGGCGCCGAACAAGACACTGGCCGCCCAGCTGGCCAACGAGTTCCGCGAACTGCTCCCGAACAACGCGGTCGAGTACTTCGTCTCGTACTACGACTACTACCAGCCCGAGGCATACGTCCCGCAGTCGGACACCTACATCGAGAAGGACTCCTCGATCAACGAGGAGGTGGAGCGCCTGCGGCACTCCGCGACCAACTCGCTGCTCACCCGCCGCGACGTCGTCGTGGTCGCCTCGGTCTCCTGCATCTACGGCCTCGGCACGCCACAGGAGTACGTGGACCGGATGGTCCCCCTGCGGGTGGGCGACGAGATCGACCGCGACGATCTGCTGCGCCGCTTCGTGGACATCCAGTACACGCGCAACGACATGGCGTTCACCCGCGGCACCTTCCGGGTCCGCGGCGACACCATCGAGATCTTCCCGGTGTACGAGGAACTGGCCGTCCGCATCGAGATGTTCGGCGACGAGATCGAGGCGCTGTCCACCCTCCATCCGCTCACCGGCGAGATCATCAGCGACGACCGGCAGCTGTACGTCTTCCCCGCCTCGCACTACATCGCCGGTCCCGAACGCATGGAGCGGGCCGTCAACGACATCGAGAAGGAGCTGGCGGAGCGTCTGGCCGAGCTGGAGAAGCAGGGCAAGCTCCTGGAGGCCCAGCGGCTGCGGATGCGCACCACGTACGACATCGAAATGCTCCGCCAGATCGGCACCTGCTCCGGCGTGGAGAACTACTCGATGCACTTCGACGGCCGCTTGCCCGGCTCCCCGCCCAACACCCTGCTGGACTACTTCCCGGACGACTTCCTGCTCGTGATCGACGAGTCGCATGTCACCGTCCCGCAGATCGGCGCCATGTACGAGGGCGACGCCTCCCGCAAGCGCACCCTCGTGGAGCACGGCTTCCGTCTGCCCTCCGCGCTGGACAACCGCCCGCTGAAGTGGGAGGAGTTCCAGGAGCGCATCGGGCAGACCGTCTATCTGTCCGCCACTCCGGGCGCCTACGAGCTGTCCCGCTCCGACGGGGTCGTGGAGCAGATCATCCGCCCCACCGGCCTGGTCGACCCGGAGGTCGTGGTCAAGCCCACCGAGGGTCAGATCGACGACCTGGTGCACGAGATCCGCAAGCGCACCGAGAAGGACGAGCGCGTCCTGGTCACCACGCTCACCAAGAAGATGGCCGAGGACCTCACGGACTACTTCCTGGAACTCGGCATCCAGGTCCGCTATCTGCACAGCGACGTCGACACCCTGCGCCGCGTCGAGCTGCTGCGCGAACTGCGCTCCGGCGAGTTCGACGTCCTGGTCGGCATCAACCTCCTGCGTGAGGGCCTGGACCTGCCCGAGGTCTCCCTCGTGGCGATCCTCGACGCCGACAAGGAGGGCTTCCTGCGCTCGGGGACGTCCCTGATCCAGACCATCGGCCGCGCGGCGCGCAATGTCTCCGGTCAGGTCCACATGTACGCCGACAAGATCACCCCGGCGATGGAGCGGGCCATCGACGAGACCAACCGGCGCCGCGAGAAGCAGATCGCCTTCAACAAGGCCAACGGCATCGACCCACAGCCGCTGCGCAAGAAGATCAACGACATCGTCGCGCAGATCGCCCGCGAGGAGGTCGACACCGAGCAGCTTCTCGGCACCGGATACCGCAAGGTGAAGGACGGCAAGGGTGCCAAGGCCCCGGTCCCGTCGCTCGGCGACAAGGCGGCCAAGGGCGCGAAGGCCGCCAAGCCCGCCAAGGGCAAGGCCAAGACCAAGGACGCGGTGCCGACGGACCACCCGGCGGCCGAACTCGCCGGGCAGATCGAGGAGATGACGGAGCGCATGCGCGCCGCCGCCGCCGACCTGCAGTTCGAGATCGCGGCCCGGCTGCGCGACGAGGTCTCCGAGATGAAGAAGGAGCTGCGCCAGATGAGAGAGGCGGGACTGGCCTGATCCCGCCGTCGGCCGTCCCGGACCCCGGTACGTGCGCGGAGTGTTGCAACACCGACACAAAGCACGGATCGGGGTTCGGCACTGTCAGTGCCGGTGCGTAGGGTTCTGGTCAACCGCGGGCGCCGCGGCAACAGGGGAAACACCGAGAGGGGAAGCAGCCGTGACCGTCAACATGACCAAGGGTCAGGCCATCAGTCTGGAAAAGAAGGACGGGGGCACCCTGACCGCGGTCCGGATGGGTCTCGGCTGGCAGGCGGCCCCGCGCCGGGGCCTGTTCGGCTCCCGCACACGGGAGATCGACCTGGACGCCTCCGCGGTGCTGTTCGCCGACAAGCAGCCCGTCGACGTGGTGTTCTTCCGCCATCTGGTGAGCGACGACGGCTCCGTGCGTCACACCGGTGACAACCTCGTCGGCGGCGCGGGCCAGGGCGGCGACGACGAGTCCATCCTCGTGGACCTCCAGCGGGTGCCCGTGCACATCGACCAGATCGTCTTCACCGTGAACTCCTTCACGGGCCAGACCTTCCAGGAGGTGCAGAACGCGTTCTGCCGCCTGGTCGACGAGACCAACGGTCAGGAACTCGCCCGTTACACGCTGGCCGGCGGCGGCGCCTACACCGCCCAGGTCATGGCCAAGGTGCACCGGTCCGGTGCCGGCTGGGCGATGACCGCCCTCGGCACCCCGGCCAACGGCCGCACCTTCCAGGACCTGATGCCCGCGATCCTGCCGCACCTGTAGGACGACCGGCGACACCGACGAGCGGCGCACGACACCACGACACAGGGGGATGGCGATGACGGCCGAACTGGTACGCGGGCAGAACCACCCGCTCTCCCAGGCCCGGCTCGAAATCCGGATAACGGCCGACGTGCCGGTCGTGGCGGGCGCCACGCTCAGCGACGAGACCGGCAAGGCGCGCGACGGCGCGTGGGTCGCCCACCCCGGCGCGCCCACGCTGCCCGGCATCGAGGTGTCCGGGCAGGCCGCCGCCGACCATCGGCTGGCCGTGGACCTGGCGGCCCTGCCCGAGGCCGTGCACCGGGTCAATGTGCTGCTCGCCCTGCCCTCCGGGGCGGGCGGTCCGCTCCGCTTCGGCGCGGTCACCGCCCCGCGCGCCGCGGTCACCGGCCTCGACGGCGCGGAGATCGCCCGTTACACCCTGACCGGCCTGGACGCCGAGTCGGCCGTCGTGGCCCTGGAGCTGTACCGCAGACAGGGCGCCTGGAAGGTGCGCGCCGTCGGACAGGGTTACGCGGACGGTCTCGCCGCGCTCTTCACCGACCTGGGGGTGCCCCGGGCCGACGAGCTCGCGGGCGGCATCCAGGAGGCGGTGGCCCGGGGCCTGGCCCGGTCGGTCGCGGCACCCCCGCCGCGCCCGGCGGACGGCGAGCGCACCCGCAGGGCCGCGGCGCCCGCGTCCGGCACCGACCAGCCGGGTTCAGCTTCCGGCGCCGCCGCCGACCCGGTGCGGCCGGGGCCCGCCCATCCGTACGAGGCGCCCAGCCCGTACGCGGCGCAGACACCGGCAGGGCCGGGGCAGATCGGGTACGAGGGTGCGGCGACGGGCACGACACAGTCCGCCGCGGCGACCGGCAGCCCGATCGACTACACCCATCCGGACCGCGGACACGCGACGGCGCCGCCGCCTCCGCCGCAGGCGCCGCCCGCCCCGCCGGGCGCGCCCGCGCCACCCGTGGCGGGCGACGCGGCCGGCTGGTCCCTTGAGGAGCGGCTTTACAACCAGGTCTGGGGGATGTTCGAGGACCTGGCCCGGACGACGGCCGCGTACCGCAGCGCCGTCGACTTCGCGGACTCCCGCATGGAGAAGGAGCTGGACCAGATCCTGTCCGACCCGCGCAGCAGGCTCGGCTCCGCCGGTGACGCCGCGCGGGACGCGGCCCGTGCCAAGCGCGCCCAGCTCATCGACCAGGCCGCGGCGGTCCTCGACCGCGACCTCACCCAGCTCACCGCCGAGGCCGGCGTCGTCGAGCCCGCGTTTCCGCCGGCGTACGCCCGCTGGGACAACCCCGTCTGGCACGGGTATCGCGTGCCCACGGAGCCCCCGATGGCCCTGCGGCTGGGCGACCTCCATCTGCCGGAGAGCCCGGCGCTGCGCATACCGCTGCTGGTGCGGCTGCCCCTGGAGCGGGGACTGTGGATCGACAGCGGTCCCGCGGCGGCGGGCGTCTCGTTCCTGGACTCCGGTGAGCTGCGGCAGCGAGCGATGGAGACGGCGGTGGCGGTCGCGGCCCGGCTGCTCGCCGCCCATCCGGCGGGCGACTTCGCGGCCCATGTGATCGACCCGGCCGGTTCGGCGACCCGGGAACTCGCTCCGCTGGTACGGGCGGGCGTGCTGGCCGCGCCGCCGGCGACCGGCGCCGCGGGGGTGACGCAGGTCCTGGGCGGGCTCACCCAGCGCGTCGACCTGGTGCAGATGGCGCTGCGCGGCGGCGCCGCCGACGCGTTGCCCCCCGGCATTGACACCGCCCGGCAGTTGCTGATCGTCAACGACTTCCCGCACGGTTTCGACGACCGGGCCGTCACGGGCCTGCGCTACCTCGCGGACGAGGGCCCCTCGGTCGGCGTCCACCTGCTGATGGTCGCGGACCGTCAGGACGCCGCCGCGTACGGCCCTTTGCTGGACCCGTTGTGGCGTTCGCTCATGCGACTCACGCCGGTTCCCGACGATCACCTCGCCGACCCCTGGGTCGGCCATGCCTGGACGTACGAGCCGTCGCTCGTCCCGCCCGGCAGTCAGGTGCTCCACCACGTGCTCACTCAGGTGGCCATCGCCCGTACCAAGATCAAGTAAAGGGCCTCTGACCTGGCGATTTGATCATTCTTTTGCCAATCGCTTTACCTTTACTTGGTGATTGGGGTACTGTCCTTCGTACGGAGGGGAGTACTCCCTGTCTGCTGCGGCGTACCCGTCAATACGGATCAGGCCAGATCCCGGGGCGTCGGCCCGTCTCGGGTGGAAGAGACCTCCGGCAGCGACGACGCTGACCCTTTGCCCGTTCACGTACCGGAGGCGCAGTGGATGTATCCGTGACCCTGTGGGTCCTGACCATCGGGGGGCTCGCCGCCCTGATCGCGGTCGACTTCTTCATCGGCCGCAAACCCCACGACGTGTCGATCAAAGAAGCCGGCATCTGGACGGTCGTCTGGATCGCCCTGGCCGGACTCTTCGGCCTCGGTCTGCTCGTCTTCGGCGGCGGCCAGCCGTCCGGCGAGTTCTTCGCGGGCTTCATCACCGAGAAGTCGCTGAGCGTCGACAATCTCTTCGTCTTCGTCCTGATCATGGCGAAGTTCGCGGTGCCCTCGCAGTACCAGCAGCGGGTGCTGCTCGTCGGCGTCCTCATAGCCCTGGTCCTGCGTGCGGTCTTCATCGCCGCGGGAGCCGCGATCATCGCAAGCTTCTCCTGGGTCTTCTACCTCTTCGGTGCCTTCCTGATCTGGACCGCCTGGAAGCTGATCCAGGAGGCCAGGGCGGAGGAACAGGACGAGGAGTACGAGGAGAACAAGCTGCTGAAGGCGGCCGAGCGCAGGTTCGGTGTGGCCGACCGCTACCACGGCACCAAGCTGTGGATCCAGCAGAACGGCAAGCGCGTCATGACGCCGATGCTGGTCGTGATGCTCGCCATCGGTACGACGGACGTGCTGTTCGCGCTGGACTCCATCCCCGCGATCTTCGGCCTGACGCAGGACCCGTACATCGTCTTCACCGCCAACGCCTTCGCCCTGATGGGCCTCAGGCAGCTGTACTTCCTCATCGGCGGACTGCTCAGGAAGCTGGTCCACCTCTCGTACGGCCTGTCGGTCATCCTCGGCTTCATCGGCGTCAAGCTGGTGCTGCACGCCCTGCACGAGTCCGGGGTGCATGTCCCGGAGATCAGCATCCCCGTCTCGCTCGGCGTCATCTGCGGCGTCCTGATCGTCACGACGATCACCAGCCTGATGGCGAACAAGAAGCAGGCGGCGGCCGAAGCGGCGCAGCCGCCGACGCCCAGCGAAGGACCCAAGGACAGCGTCGACGCCTGACCGCCGCGCACGCGCCACACGGCGCGGGCCACATCAGTCAGCAGGGGAGCGGTGAGCAGCGCCTGGCCGCCCACCGCTCCCGCTGCTCCGCCGGGTGCCGAGCGCTCCCGCCCGCTCCGGGACGGACGCGGGCTCACGCCGACGCACCCGACAATCCCGAATCGACGGGGATCCGAGCCGCGCTCGACCCCCCTCGTCATCGAAAGGACCGGAATGCGAACCCTGTACGCCTCTGTCACCATCGCCGCATGACCCATCGGTTCAGGTCGCTCACTCAGTGGACGCTCCTCGTGCCGGTGCTCGCGGTCGTCCTTCTCGTCTTCACCTGGGGCCGCAGTCTGCCCGGTGCCCTCGTCGCGCTGGTGACCGTGGTCCTCGCCGGGTCCGTCCTGGCAGCCGTGCACCACGCCGAGGTGGTCGCCCACCGGGTCGGCGAACCCTTCGGCTCCCTCGTCCTCGCCATCGCCGTCACCATCATCGAGGTCGCCCTGATCGTCACCCTCATGGTCGACGGCGGCGACAAGAGTTCAACGCTGGCCCGGGACACGGTCTTCGCCGCGGTGATGATCACCTGCAACGGCGTGGTGGGCCTGTGCCTCCTCGTCGCCTCCCTGCGCCACGGCACCGCCGTCTTCAACCCGGAGGGCACCGGTGCCGCTCTCGCGACCGTCGCGACCCTGGCGACCCTCAGCCTGGTGCTGCCGACCTTCACCACCAGCAAACCGGGTCCCGAGTTCTCCGGTGTGCAACTGACCTTCGCGGCGCTCTCCTCACTGATCCTCTACGGGCTGTTCGTGGCCACCCAGACCGTCCGGCACCGCGACTACTTCCTGCCGATCACCCGCCAGGGCGAGGTGATCACCGCGGACGACCACGCGGCGGCACCCTCCGCACGCACCGCCTGGATCAGCCTCGGTCTGCTCGGCCTGGCCCTGATAGGCGTGGTCGGCCTCGCCAAGGGCGTGTCGCCGACCATCGAGTCCGCGGTGGAAGCCGCCGGCCTGCATCATGCGGTCGTCGGCGTGATCATCGCGTTGCTGGTGCTGCTGCCCGAGACGATCGCCGCGCTCCGATCCGCCCGCCGTGACCGGGTGCAGACCAGCCTGAACCTCGCCCTGGGCTCGGCGATGGCCAGCATCGGTCTGACCATCCCCGCCGTGGCCCTCGCCTCCGTCTGGCTCTCCGGGCCGCTGGTCCTCGGACTCGGCTCCACACATATGCTGCTGCTCGCCCTGACCGTGGTGGTCAGCTCCCTGACCGTGGTGCCGGGCCGAGCCACGCCGTTGCAGGGCGGTGTGCACCTGGTGCTCTTCGCGGCCTACTTGGAACTGGCGATCAACCCGTGACCGGCTCGGCCGTCACCGCCGGCGCCGGACGGGTCTCCGGCAGCTGGGCGAAGCACCAAAGGCTGAGCAGCGCCACCCCGGTCAGATAGGCGCCCACGCCCCAGGGGACGCGCCCCGAGTGCTCGGCGAGCGCGGTCGCGACGATCGGCGTGAGCGCGCCGCCGAGGACCCCGCCGAGGTTGTAGCCCACCGCGGCGCCCGTGCAGCGCAGCCGGGCCTCGTACAGCTCCGGCAGATACGCGGCGATCACCGCGAACATGGTGATGAACGCGACCAGCGCACCGAGGAAGGCGAGGAACATGAGCAGCGGCTCCCCCGTGGCCAGGAGCGCGACCATGGGGAACATCCACAGGGCGGCGGCGGTGCATCCGGTCAGGCACATGGGCCGCCGCCCGAAGCGGTCGCCGAGCACGGCCATGAAGGGCGTCAGCGCCCCCTTCACCACCACGGCTGCCATGACACAGGTCAGCATGACGGAGCGGCTCACCCCAAGCCGCTCCGTCCCGTAGGCGAGGGCCCAGGTGGTCACGGCGTAGAACACGGCGTACCCCACCGCGAGCGCCCCGGCCGTCAGCAGCACCAGCCGCCCGTGGTGCCGGAAGACTTCGACGAGCGGCACGCGTGCGTGGTCCTCGATGGCCAGGAACCGGGGACTCTCGGTGAGCGAGGAGCGCAGCCACAGCCCGGTCAGGGCGAGCGCCCCGGCCATCCAGAAGGGCACCCGCCAGCCCCACTGCGCGAACTGCGCGTCCGAAAGCGACGCCGACAGGGCCAGCATGACACCGTTGGCGAGCGCGAAGCCCAGCGACGGCCCCACCTGCGGGAAGCTCGACCACAGCACCCGCCGTCCCGGCGGCGCGTGCTCCGCGGTCAGCAGCACAGCACCGCCCCACTCGCCGCCGAGCCCCAGCCCCTGCAGAAAGCGCAGGATGAGCAGCAGCAGGGGCGCGCCCACTCCGATCGTCGAGTACGTCGGCAGGCACCCCACCGCGACCGTCGACACGCCGGTGAGCAGCAGCGAGGCGATGAGGACCGGCCGCCGCCCCCGTCGGTCCCCCATGTGTCCGAACAGCACGGAACCCAGCGGCCGGGCCACGAACCCCACGCCGAACGTAGCGAAGGCGGCCAGTGTCCCCGCCAGCGGCGAGAACGTCGGGAAGAACAGCGGACCGAGGACGAGGGCCGCCGCGGTCCCGTAGACGAAGAAGTCGTAGAACTCGATCGCGCTGCCGACGAGTGAGGCGGCTGCGATCCGCAGCATGGACGGTGACCTTACGGTGCGTACATCGTGCATGCCGCGACAGCTACCCACAGTGACGGTTGGTTACGGGGGGCGTGCGGAGGTGAGTCATGTGTCAGCAGATGACCGTGATGCGCCGGGCCGGGCCGCCGACACGAATCGTTCCTTCACGGCGCATCATGAACGGGGCCCGGTGCGAGCGAAGTCGACGTCGAAGACGACGGGCATGCAGGGGGCGTACGCCCGCGGCGCACAGGCATCCGGCCGGGCCGCCGCCGCACAACGCGCCGTCGGCGCACCGTGGTAAACCGGGTCCCAGCAGCGGTCGTCGACACACCGCCACCCCGAACGGACCGGAGGAACCGTGCCCCGCACCCTGGCCAACGCCCCGATCATGATCCTCAACGGGCCCAATCTGAACCTGCTCGGCCAGCGTCAGCCCGAGATCTACGGCTCCGACACCCTCGCCGACATCGAGGCCCTGTGTGCCAAGGCCGCGGGGGCGCACGGCGGCACGGTGGACTTCCGGCAGTCCAACCACGAGGGCGTACTCGTCGACTGGATCCACGAGGCACGGCTCAACCACTGCGGGATCGTCATCAACCCGGGTGCGTACTCGCACACGTCCGTCGCGATTCTGGACGCGCTCAACGTCTGCGACGGCCTGCCCGTGCTGGAGGTCCACATCTCCAACATCCACAAGCGCGAGTCGTTCCGTCACCACTCGTACGTCTCCCTGCGCGCCGACGGCGTCATCGCCGGGTGCGGAGTGCAGGGGTACGTGTTCGGCGTGGAGCGGGTCGCCGCCCTGGTGGGCGCGGCACAGACCGATGCCTAGGACGCACAGGTTCGAGACCCGATCGACGTCTTGAAGCCGGCTGCCGCCTTCGAGCCGGCCGTCGCCTTCTGACCGTCGCCTTGGAGGTGGCTCACAGGCGGCCCGCCTCCACGATCCGCCGCAGGAAGCGCCGGGTGCGCTCCTGCCGCGGGTCCCCGAAGACCTGCTCGGCGGTGCCCCGCTCCAGTACGACGCCGTCGTCCAGGAAGCAGACCTGGTCGGCGACGTCCCGGGCGAAGCCCATCTCGTGCGTCGCCAGCACCATGGTCATGCCGTCGTCCTTCAGGTCGCGGACCACGGTGAGTACTTCGCCGACCAGCTCGGGATCGAGGGCCGCGGTGATCTCGTCGAGCAGCAGCAGCCGCGGGCGCACCGCCAGAGCCCGTACGATCGCCACCCGTTGCTGCTGGCCGCCGCTCAACCGGTCCGGGTACGCCCGCGCCTTGTCACCCAGCCCAAGCCGCTCCAGCAGCTCCACAGCGCGCTCCTCCGCCTCCGCGCGCGCCACCCCGTGCACCCGGCGCGGGGCGAGCGTGATGTTCTCCAGCACCGTCATGTGCGGAAACAGGTTGTACGCCTGGAAGACCACGCCGATACGGCGCCGTACCGCGTCCTGGTCGACCCTGGGGTCGGTGATCTCCTCGCCGTCCAGCCAGATCGCGCCGTCGTCGATCTCCTCCAGGAGGTTGGCGCAGCGCAGCAGCGTCGACTTGCCGGAGCCGGAGGCGCCGATCAGCGCCGTCACCGTGTGCGCGGCGACCTCCAGATCCACGTTCCGCAGGACGACCGCGGCCCCGAAGGTCTTGCGGACGGACTCCATGCGCAGCACGGGGGAGCCGTCCGTGTGCGTGGTGCTCATATCGTGCCTCCCTGGGTCCGCTGCCGGTCCATCCGGGCCGTCACCCAGTCCGTGAAGCGGGTCATCGGGATGGTCAGCGCTACGAAGACCAGTCCCGCGACGATGTACGGCGTGTAGTTGAGGCTGCGGCCCACGATGATGTCCGCGGCCCGCACGGCGTCCACGGCGCCGCCGATGGACACGAGCCCGGTGTCCTTCTGAAGCGACACCAGGTCGTTGAGCAGAGGCGGCACCTGGCGGCGCACGGCCTGGGGCAGCACCACATGGCGCAGCGCCTGCCGGTTGGTCAGGCCGAGCGAGCGTGCCGCGGCACGCTGCGAGGGGTGCACGGACTCGATGCCGGCGCGGAAGACCTCGGCCACGTACGCCGAGTACGTCAGGGTCAGCGCCGTGCCGCCCAGCAGCACCGGATCGACCGTCACGCCCTGCAGCCGCAGCGCCGGAACACCCAGTACCACGATCATCAGATTGATGATCAGCGGCAGTCCGCGGAAGAAGTCGGTGTACGCGGCGGCCAGCACCCGCAACGGGAAGAACACCGGGCCGCGCAGCGTGCGCGCGACGGCGATCAGCATGCCGAGGACCAGGACGGCGACGCCGCAGACGAGCAGCAGCCGGACGTTCAGCCACAGCCCTTCGAGGACCTTGGGGAATGCCTCGCGCGCGTACTGCCCGTTGAAGAACGTCTCCCGGGTGCGCGTCCAGCCCGGTGCGTTGACGACGACCAGATACAGGACGGCAGCCGTCGCCAGCGTCGACAGCGCCGCGACGGCCGTCGCGCGCCGGGCCCGGGCGCGCTTGTGGCGCTCGCGGTCGAGCCGCCGCCGCGACGGGGCATAGCCGTCGCCGGGCCGGTCATCCGACAGGTGACCCTTGTCGTCCGCGCCCTCACGGCCGGACTCGCCCTTCGTGACCGTCACTTGAGCACGGGGGCGTCGACGGCATCGGACAGCCACTGCGTCTCGATCCGGGCCAGGGTGCCGTCCTTGCGCAGCGCGTCGACGGCCCGCGTGACACACGGGGTCAGCGCGCTGCCCTTGTCGAGGACGAGCCCGAACTGCTCCGGGCTGCCGCCCTGGTTCTCGAACTGGCCGACGATCTCGGCGTTCGTGATCTCGGCGGCCGTGATGTAGAACGCGGTCGGCAGGTCGACGACGACAGCGTCGACCTGGCCGTTCTTCAGAGCGGATTTCGCCTGGTCGTTCTTGGCGTACACGGCCGCTTCCCGCTTGGGCCGCACCACGTCGTCGATGTAGTCCAGGCTGGTGGTGCCCACCTGGGCGCCCAGCTTGAGATCCGCCAGATCCGCGATGCCCGTCGCCTTCGCGGCCTTCGTGCCCTTGAGGGCGATGACGGCCTGGCGCACGTCGTAGTAGCCGGACGAGAAGTCCACGGCCTTCTTGCGCTCGGCGCTGATCGACACCTGGTTGATGTCGAAGTCGAAGGTCTTCGCCCCGGGCGCGAAGGCCTTGTTGAACGGGACGCTCTGCCAGACGACGGCGTCCCGGTCATAGCCGAGCTGCCGGGCCACCGCGTACGCCACCGCCGACTCGAAGCCCTTCCCGTTGGCAGGCTCGTCGTCCTTGAACCACGGTTCGTAGGCGGGTTCGTCCGTGGCGACGGTCAGCTTGCCGGGCGTCTCGGTGTCCAACTCGCCCTTGGCACAGGTGGTCCCGGCCGAACCGGACGGCGTGGCGGCCGCCTTCTCCTCGGGCTGCGGAGCGCAGCCGACGGCGGTGGCGAGCAGGGCTGTGACGGCGGCGACGGCGCCGCGCAGTGCGCGAGGGGCAAGATGCATGGCGGGAGAGTGGCAGTGAATGCCGTGTTTGTCGAGGTCATGGCGGTAATTGTCCGCATGCTGGGAACGGGTGTTGCCACCGTGTGAACGCCGCCGCCGGCCCGCCGACGGCCGTCCTTGCCTGCCGGTGGCCGTCCCGGACCGGCCGACCGCGCCCGCCTTGTGGCCGGCGGCCTGTGACCGTCTGTCCGCCGCCTGGGCCGCCGGCCGAGGGCGGGATGGTGTGGCCGACGGCCCGTCCCGCCCAGGAGCCGTCATCCTGCGCGGGGCTGCTACCAGTTGACCGCGCATCAGCGCACTCCGGGGAGCGCGCACGCGCCCTCGACGTGTGTGAACGAATCACACGGGGCGCGCGCCGCCACCTTGCGCGGGGCGCGCGGGCCGAGCGTGCGCTGGGCGCAGGAACCGAGCGCCCGCGCTCGGCACTCATGGCAGGCGCCTACGCGGCGCATGCGCAGGGGCCGCGCACGCGCCAGCGCGAAGACGGCGACCGCACGCCACGCCGTGCACCACATCGCATCCAAGCGCTCCGCCCCGCTCGGTGGCGGGGCGGATGGCTGCATCGGCGTGTGCCGTCAGAGGTCGGTCCTGCCGCCGAAGTGCTCCGGAACCTGCTCGCGCAGGGTCAGCTCCACATCCCAGAACTCCTGCTCCTGACCGAGGCGAGAGCGCTGAAGCGCCGTACGCAGCCCCTTGATCAGGCTCTCCAGCCGAATCTCCTCGCCCGGTTCGCCGGCACGTCGTGCCTCGGCCAGGAGTCCGGCGAAAGCCCCGACCGCGGCATCCCGGTGCTCGTCCCAGAGCCAGGCGAACACACTGCCGAAGGGCTCTCCGGGGATCACGACTTCGGCGTCCCGGCCGAAGTGGGCGATCTCTTCGGCCTCGTTACGGACGAACCCGCTGAGCAAGTGCTCGAACGTCCGATGCGGAACTGCTATGCGATCCATCTACGTCCCTTCGCCGGCGACTGCCAGGGACATCGTGACGGGCTCGGAGACGACGCGACAGGGGGCGCGCGGCAGCGGGCGTGCGCCCGTGTGCGACATGGGGGCGATGCGGCAGAGCGTGTCCGGGCCGCACCGGGGCCTACCAGCCGCGGGCCCACCACTCCTGGATGTGGGGACGTTCCGCCCCGAGGGTGGTGTCGTTGCCGTGGCCCGGGTAGATCCACGTCTCGTCCGGCAGCGTGAAGACCTTCTCCTCAAGCCCGGACATGAGGCTCCGGAAGTCCGCGGGTCGCGTCGTCCGGCCGGGGCCTCCCGGGAAGAGGCAGTCCCCGGTGAAGACGTGCGGGTGGCCGTGCGGGTCGTCGTAGACCAGTGCGATCGACCCCGGGGTGTGCCCCACCAGATGGCGCGCGGTCAGCCGGACCTGCCCCACCTGGATGACGTCGCCGTCGTCGACCGGGACGTCGGTCGGCACCGGGATGCCGGCGGCGTCGTCCCGGCCCGCGAACGTACGCGCGCCCGTGGCCGCCACCACCCGGTCGAGCGCCTGCCAGTGGTCACCGTGCCGGTGTGTGGTGACCACGGAGGCGATGCCGTCGTCACCGATCATGCCGAGCAGCGTCTCCGCGTCGTTGGCGGCGTCGATCAGCAACTGCTCGTCGGTGGCCCGGCAGCGCAGCAGATAGGCGTTGTTGTCCATCGGCCCGACCGCGATCTTGGTGATCATCAGGTCCTTGAGCTCGTGCACGTCCGCCGGTCCGCCGACCGTCACCTCTCCGCTGTACGTCATGGCCGTCAGCCTATAGCGGGGGAGCGGCCCGGTGACCCCGCACGGCTACAGCGGGGGCAGCGTCGGCAGCGGGCCGCCCGCGGCCCGCAGGGCGGAGCCGTCGCGCCGCCCGGCCAGCCAGCCGAGCAGATCGGCGGCCGACCCCTCCACGCCGATCGGGCCGCCGTCGGCGCCGCCGCCCGTGGTCCACGTGCGGCCCTGGTCGTCGGCCAGACTCGTCGCGGGCACGTCCCGGTGACCACGGAAGCGCTCCGCGAGGAAATCGATCTCGCGCGTCACGAACTCCGCCGGAAGATCCTCCAGCTCGTATCCGATCCCGAGATCCACGTGGTGCAGCTCGACCTCGGCCCAGCGCCGGAACGGCACCCGCCGCGCCGCGTCGACGACCCCGTTGCGCAGTTCCACCGTCCGGGCCCAGTCCGCGGGCGCGGCGCCCGCGTTCTGGAAGCGGGCCGCGCTGTCGCGCAGGTCGGCGAGCTGGACGTCCAGGGGGCGCGGGGCGTCCCGCTCGATGTCGGCGTCGCGGGCCTCGGCGGAGGCGTACATGCGACGCCCCTCCAGGACGTTCACGAGCGCGTCCGCGTTGCGGGCCAGGTGGGCCAGGATGTGTCCGCGGGTCCAGCCGGGCAGCCGTGACGGCTCGGTCACGGCAGCGTTGTCCAGTGCGGCGGCTGCGATGAGGAGCCGGTCGGACGCGGTACGTACAGACGCCAGGTCGTGGGCGTGATCAATCATGGGGCTGACCCTAGCCCTGCCACTCCTTCGGGTGAAGGTTGTGGGGTCGGCCCGCAAATCGAATGTGCGTGCTATATCGTCGGGGGCGGCGTCGGGCATGCTGGATGGACCGGGTTTGTTATCCAACCGGGAATCCGACCGGCGTTGTCAGTGGCTCCCCCTAGTCTGAAGAAGCACGGGGGCTCCGGCCCCTGTCACTTCTCTGAAGAAAGGTGCGGACCGGCGTGGCCGACCGTCTCATCGTCCGTGGCGCGCGCGAGCACAACCTGAAGAATGTCTCGCTCGACCTGCCGCGTGACTCGCTCATCGTCTTCACGGGCCTGTCGGGGTCGGGCAAGTCCTCGCTGGCCTTCGACACCATCTTCGCCGAGGGACAGCGGCGCTACGTGGAGTCGTTGTCCTCCTACGCCCGGCAGTTCCTCGGACAGATGGACAAGCCGGACGTCGACTTCATCGAGGGCCTGTCCCCGGCGGTCTCCATCGACCAGAAGTCGACCTCGCGCAACCCCCGCTCCACGGTCGGCACCATCACCGAGGTCTACGACTACCTGCGTCTGCTCTTCGCGCGCATCGGCAAGCCGCACTGCCCCGAGTGCGGCCGACCCATCTCGCGCCAGTCGCCGCAGGCCATCGTGGACAAGGTCCTGGAACTGCCGGAGGGGAGCCGCTTCCAGGTGCTCTCGCCCCTCGTGCGCGAACGCAAGGGCGAGTTCGTCGACCTGTTCGCCGATCTCCAGACGAAGGGGTACAGCCGTGCGCGTGTGGACGGGCAGACCGTCCAGCTGTCCGACCCGCCCACGCTGAAGAAGCAGGAGAAGCACACCATCGAGGTGGTCGTCGACCGCCTCACGGTGAAGGACTCCGCCAAGCGCCGCCTCACCGACTCCGTGGAGACCGCCCTCGGCCTGTCCGGCGGCATGGTCGTGCTCGACTTCGTCGACCTCCCCGAGGACGACCCCGAGCGCGAGCGCATGTACTCGGAGCACCTGTACTGCCCCTACGACGACCTGTCCTTCGAGGAACTGGAGCCCCGCTCCTTCTCCTTCAACTCGCCCTTCGGCGCATGCCCCGAATGCACCGGCATCGGCACCCGCATGGAGGTCGACCCCGAGCTGATCGTCCCCGACGAGGACAAGTCCCTCGACGAGGGCGCCATCCACCCCTGGTCGCACGGCCACACCAAGGACTACTTCGGCCGTCTCGTCGGCGCCCTGGCGGACGCCCTGGGATTCCGGACGGACATCCCGTTCGCCGGCCTTCCGCAGCGCGCCAGGAAGGCCCTGCTCTACGGCCACAAGACGCAGATCGAGGTGCGCTACCGCAACCGGTACGGGCGAGAGCGCGTGTACACGACGCCCTTCGAGGGAGCCGTGCCCTTCGTCAAGCGCCGGCACAGCGAGGCCGAGAGCGACGCCAGCCGCGAGCGCTTCGAGGGCTACATGCGCGAGGTGCCCTGCCCCACCTGTGAGGGCACGAGGCTCAAGCCGATCGTCCTCGCCGTCACGATCATGGAGAAGTCGATCGCCGAGGTCTCCGCGATGTCGATCAGCGACTGCGCGGACTTCCTGGGCGAGCTGAAGCTGAGCGCCCGGGACAAGAAGATCGCCGAGCGGGTGCTGAAGGAGGTCAACGAGCGGCTGCGGTTCCTGGTGGACGTCGGCCTCGACTACCTCTCGCTGAACCGCGCCGCGGGCACGCTCTCCGGCGGCGAGGCCCAGCGCATCCGCCTGGCCACCCAGATCGGCTCCGGGCTGGTCGGCGTCCTGTACGTCCTCGACGAACCGTCGATCGGCCTGCACCAGCGCGACAACCACCGGCTCATCGAGACCCTGGTCCGGCTTCGCGACATGGGCAACACGCTCATCGTCGTCGAGCATGACGAGGACACCATCAAGATCGCCGACTGGGTCGTGGACATCGGCCCCGGCGCGGGCGAGCACGGCGGAAAGGTCGTGCACAGCGGCTCCCTCAAGGAACTGCTCGTCAACGAGGAGTCGCAGACCGGTCAGTACCTGGCGGGCAGGAAGTCCATTCCGGTGCCCGACGTCCGGCGTCCGCAGGACCGGTCCCGCAGACTCACGGTGCACGGGGCCCGGGAGAACAACCTCCAGGACATCGACGTGTCCTTCCCGCTCGGCGTGTTCACGGCCGTCACGGGCGTGTCCGGCTCCGGAAAGTCGACGCTGGTCAACGACATCCTCTACACACACCTGGCGCGCGAGCTGAACGGCGCCCGCAATGTGCCGGGGCGGCACACGCGCGTGGACGGCGACGACCTCGTCGACAAGGTCGTACACGTCGACCAGTCGCCCATCGGCCGCACCCCTCGGTCCAACCCGGCGACGTACACCGGCGTCTTCGACCACATCCGCAAGCTGTTCGCCGAGACCACCGAAGCCAAGGTCCGCGGCTACCAGCCCGGTCGCTTCTCCTTCAACGTCAAGGGCGGCCGCTGCGAGAACTGCGCGGGCGACGGCACGATCAAGATCGAGATGAACTTCCTCCCGGACGTGTACGTGCCGTGCGAGGTCTGCCACGGCGCCCGGTACAACCGGGAGACCCTGGAGGTCCACTACAAGGGCAAGTCCATCGCCGAGGTCCTGAACATGCCGATCGAGGAGGCCCTCGACTTCTTCGAGGCCGTCCCCGCGATCGCCCGCCACCTCAGGACCCTGCACGACGTCGGACTCGGCTACGTCCGGCTCGGCCAGTCCGCGACCACCCTGTCCGGCGGCGAGGCGCAGCGCGTCAAGCTCGCGAGCGAACTCCAGCGCCGCTCCACCGGGCGCACCGTCTACGTTCTGGACGAGCCGACCACCGGTCTGCACTTCGAGGACATCAGCAAGCTGCTGAAGGTCCTCTCCGGCCTGGTCGACAAGGGCAACACGGTCATCGTCATCGAGCACAACCTCGATGTGATCAAGACCGCCGACTGGGTCGTCGACATGGGCCCCGAAGGCGGAGCGGGCGGCGGGCTCGTCGTCGCCGAGGGCACACCGGAGGAGGTCGCCGGGGTCCCGGCGAGCCACACCGGCAAGTTCCTGCGTGAGATCCTCGGCGCCGAACGCATCAGCGACGCGGCCTCGGTGCCCGCCCCGCGCCGGGCCCCGGCCAAGAAGACCGTCGCGGCCAAGTCGACGGCGAAGCGGACCACCACATCCAGAACGGTGAAGACCGTGAACAACACGGCGACCAAGAAGGCCGAAGGTGTCACCAAGAAGACGGCACCCGCGAAGAAGACGACACGGACGCGCAAGGCCTGACCGCGCGCCCGGGCCTCCGGAACCGGGCGGCGACCACGTCCTGACAAGTCATCAAAAGCGGCGCCCCACGGGAACTCCCCGCGGGGCGCCGCTCGTTCTACTGACAGCCACCCCGGCCCTGTGGTTCGCCCGCTCCCACGAACCACAGGCCCGGTCGAACCTTGACAACACCATCAAGGAAACCGCCCTCGAAGGGCCCGTGAAGCCGCTGCGTGCCTGCCGCCGCCGACGCCCCTACCACTCGCCCAGTTCTGCGGCGTACGGCGGCTCCGCCCCCGCCCGCGAGCACGTGATCGCCGCCGCACGTGCCGCGAACCGCAGCAGCCGAGTCCATCCGTCGGCGCCAAGGCCCGCCAGCGCCCCGGCGGACAGGGAGCCCTGCGCGGACAGCCCGTGCAGCAGGGCCGCGTTCACCGTGTCGCCGGCACCGATCGTGTCGACGACGTCGACCTTCTCACCCGGCACGGAGTACTCCGCGCCGTCCCGGGTGAAGGCGGTGAGCCCGTCACCACCCCGGGTGACCACCACGGCCGAGGGGCCCGCGGCCAGCCACTCGCGCGGGCTGCCGCCCAGCCACTCGGCGTCCTCCTCCGAGAGCTTCAGCAGCGTCACGGAGGGCAGCCAGCCGCGGAAGCGGGCCCGATAGGCGTCCGGGTCCGCGATCAGGCCCGTGCGGATGTTCGGGTCGAGCGTGGTGAACAGTCCCTGTCCTGAGGCGGTCCGCATCAGCTCCTCGTAGGCGCTCGCCCCCGGTTCCAGGACGAGCGAGCAGGTGCCGAAGGACACGGCGCGCGCCCCGGCCGGGAGGGCGGCCGGGGCCGCGAAGAGGCGATCGGCGGTGCCCTCGACATAGAAGGAGTAGGCGGCCGAACCGTCCCCGTCGATGGTGGCGACCGCGAGGGTCGTCGGTTCCGTGCCGCGCTGCACACCCGAGACGTCGACACCCGCGCCGCGCAACTCGTCCAGCAGGGCCTCACCGAAGGCGTCGTAGGAGGTGCGCGAGCAGAAGGCGGTCGGGGAGCCCAGACGGCCGAGGGCCACGGCGGTGTTGTAGGGGCCGCCGCCGAGCGCCGGCTTCAGCTGGGCCAGGGCACCCGTGCCCTGCGGTACCAGGTCGATCAGGGCCTCACCGGCGACGACGATCACGAGACGCTTCCTTTCGCGGGCTGCTCGGGCAGTTCGGGCTGGTCCGGTTGCCCGGGGTGTCGGGGTTGCCGGGCGGGCTCCGGCGGCCCGGTCCGCACGGAGGGCTCCGGGCAGCCGCACGAAGTGCGGTGCACGAAGGCGCACGGGAGCCTGACCGTTCGTGCGGGGCGGCCAGGTGCGGCCAGACGGTCCAGCAGCACACGGACGGCCTGTGCGCCGATCTCCCTGCTGGGCTGGGCGATCGCGGTGAGCCGGGGCGAGAAGAGGTCCGCCCAGGCGAAGTCGTCGAAACAGCACAGGGCGATGTCGTCCGGTACCCGCAGGCCCCGGTCCCGCAGCGCTTGCAGGGCGCCGATGGTCATCGCGTTGTTGGCGGTGACGAGGGCCGTGGGCGGATCGGTGAGGGACAGCAGGGCCGCCGTCGCCCGCTCGGCACCGGCCGATTCGGAGTTGCCCGGCACAACGAGGCGTTCGTCGTGGGGGAGATCGGCGGCGGCGAGGCCGTCCCGGTAGCCGGCGATCCGTTCGCCGGTCGTGCTGAGCCCGGGCAGTCCGGCGACCAGGCCGATCCGGCGATGGCCCAGTGAGGCGAGATGGCTGACCAGCCGTGCCATGGGCTCGGCACCCTCGGCGCAGACCTGGTCGAAGGGCGGCGGCGCGTCGGCGGTCGACTCGTCGAGGCGGTCGCCGATCAGCCGGTCGAGGAACACCGTGGGCACGGCATGGCGGCCGAGGTAGGCGATGAGGTCACGCGGATCGGCGGACGGGGCGACGATCATGCCGTCCACGCGTCGCTCATGGAGCAGTTGGACGACCTTGCGTTCGTGCCGTGGGTCGTCGTGCGGGTCGGCGATCAGCAGGCCGTAGCCCTCCTCCAGGGCACCGGCCTCGACACCCTGAAGGATCTCGGTGAAGTACGGGTTGCTGATCGCCGACACCGCGAGCCCGATGGAGCAGGTTCGCGAGGTCACCAGGGAGCGGGCGAGGGTGTTGGGCGTGTATCCCAGCCGGTCGACCGCGTCCAGCACGGCCTGACGGGTATGGGGCAGCACGGGACGCGTGCCGTTCAGCACGTGGGAGACGGTCGCCACGGAGACGCCGGCGCTCCGGGCCACGTCGGCCATGGTGGGCATCGCGTTTCCTTCCCGGCGGGCTGCGGCGGTCTTTCTGGCCGGGAAGGTACCTCATCCGAGGGCAGCGCGTAAACGCTTGCGCAAGCGTTTACGCCGCCATCTCAGCAGCTCGGGGCCTCGCCCCGCCCCCTTCGTAGGCCCTGCCCGGCCACCCGCGGCGAACCAGGGGGCGGGTCGCCGGATAGGGTCGACCCCGCACCACCCCCTGACCAGTGGAGATTCCGATGCCCGCCCGACCCTCCGCCCGTCGCCGTACCGTCCTTCGAGGAGCCGCCGTCGCACCGGTGGCCGGGCTCGGACTCGCCGCCTGCTCGGCACCGGGCGGAACCACATCGGACGCGACGCCGACCGCTCCGGTGGAACTCGGCGCCGAGAGCGAGGTCGCCCAGGGCGGCGCCCAGCTGTACCAGGACCACAACGTCGTGGTCAGCAGGGACGCCGGAGGCAAGCTGAAGGCATACAGCACCATCTGCACACACGCCGGGTGCCCCATCAACAAACTGGAGGGGACGACGCTGATCTGCCCCTGCCACGGGAGCGAGTTCGACGCCCTGACGGGCAAGGTGGTGCAGGCGCCGGCCACCGAGCCGCTTCCCGAACTGCCGGTGAAGGCGTCCGGTGGCAAGCTCATCGCGGGGCCCGGCGCCTGATCAGCGGGGCGGCGGGCTCACTCCCAGTCCCAGCCGATCCCGATGGTGCCCGGTCGCACCCGCGGCTCGACCAGGTGCACCGAGCGGTGCTCCCCGCTGAGCGGCAGTTCCTGCCGACCGCTGCGCGGCGCCGCGGGGGAGTGCTGAGCGAAGCGATGACAGCGCGCGGGGAGGGCGTTCGCGTCGAAACGCACCTGGAGGGCGTACTGACCGCCGGGGAAGGCGAAGCCGCGCACATACTCGCGTGAGGGTCCGGCCGTGCCGTCCTCGACGCCGTACCGGAACAGGAAGGTGTCGCCCGAGCGCAAGCGGGTGCCGAAGAGCAGTTCGGCGACCAGGACACCGGTGGCCTGGTCCCAACGGACGCGTCCCATGCGGCAGTTCTCCAGGGCGTGCACCGTCATCCGGTCGGGCGCGCAGCCCGGGTCGCTGTGATGGACGGCCACGAAGCGGTCGACCCCGTCCCGGTGCGCCCGCACGATGTGATGCGACTCGTGGCCGGCCAGTTCACGGCGCGCGCCCACCCGTACTCGCTCGTGGTGGCCCAGCGCGTGCAGCCCGCCGTCGAGGCTCCAGCCCAGCTCGGCCTGAAACCGGTCCAGGACTCCGGCGGCCTCCATCCGGGAGCGGTACGAGCGGGCCGCGGGCCGCTGGGTGGCCGGGCTCTCGTCCTCGGCGAGCAGCCGGATCAGTGACTCCTCCGGCAGCTTGAGTATCTCCTCCAGCGCGCGAACGGCCCGCAGTGACTCCGGGCGCTGTGGCCGCCGGGCACCCTGCTGCCAGTAACTCAGGCTGGTGACACCGACCTTGACCCCGTGCCGCGACAGGTGGTGCTGGACGCGCTGGAGCGGCAGGCCGCGGGCGGCGATCGCGGCGCGCAGCGCGACATGGAAGGGGCCGCCCCGCAGGGCCGTGTCCAGTTCCTCGCTGGCGAGGTCCGCGTGCTGTGTGCCGTGCCGCATGCACAGGGGCCTTTCTGTGAGGGTTCGCTACGGCGGGTCAGACCGTTCGCGCGGGTCTTCGGGGTCACCGTCGGCGGCCGGGGACGCCCGCCTATCCGTACGCCTGTCCGTGCGCTGCCGTTCACGACCCCGAGTTCCACCGCATTGAAGCGTGTCGACCAATCCCCGACAACACCTCGGGCCCCACCGCGGCAGGCGGTCGGCCGCCGTGACCGCGGCACACGGCCGACCGCCTCGGCTGCGGCCCAGGCCGGCCTCCCGACAGCCGGCCGCCGCGCCCTCCGCCCTGCCCGCCCGGTCACCGGGGGACCCTCCCGCCCCGTGACCGGCCGCCTCGCCCATCGGCCTCGCCCGCCCGGCCACCGGCACCGAGGGTCCGCAGCCGCCGTCCCACGGTCGCCACCCCGAGCCCGACCCGGCCCGATCCGCTGTGCCCCGCTCGGCGTCGCCCACCGGGCATTCCGCACGGCTGCGGCGCTGACGGGCGACGAGGCGGTCGGTGCGCCGCAGCGGCGGAACGCCGGGGGTGCCTCTTGAAACGTGGCTCGGTGCCGAGGGGCGCAGCGGCGTTGTCCACAGGCCCGTCGGACTGTCCCCGCCCGACAGTAGGGTGTGAGACATGGCCGATCCCTCCAGCTACCGCCCCAAGCCGGGAGAGATTCCGGACTCTCCCGGGGTGTACAGGTTCCGTGACGAGCACCGCCAGGTGATCTACGTCGGAAAGGCGAAGAGCCTGCGTCAACGCCTGGCGAACTACTTCCAGGACCTGGCGAACCTCCACCCGCGCACCCGGACGATGGTCACCACGGCCGCGTCCGTGGAGTGGACCGTCGTGTCCACCGAGGTCGAGGCGCTGCAGCTGGAGTACTCCTGGATCAAGGAGTTCGACCCCCGGTTCAACGTCAAGTACCGCGACGACAAGAGCTACCCCTACCTCGCGGTGACGATGAACGAGGAGTTCCCGCGCGTACAGGTGATGCGCGGTCACAAGAAGAAGGGCGTCCGCTACTTCGGGCCGTACGGGCATGCCTGGGCCATCCGCGACACGGTCGACCTGCTGCTGCGCGTCTTCCCGGTGCGCACCTGCTCGGCCGGTGTCTTCAAGAACGCCGCCCGCACCGGCCGCCCCTGCCTGCTCGGCTACATCGGCAAGTGCTCGGCGCCCTGCGTCGGCCGGATCTCCACCGAGGACCACCGCGAACTGGCCGAGGAGTTCTGCGACTTCATGGCCGGCCGCACGGGCACCTATCTGCGCCGACTGGAGCGGCAGATGACGGAGGCGGCCGAGGAGATGGAGTACGAGCGGGCCGCCCGCCTGCGCGACGACATAGGGGCCCTGAAGAAGGCCATGGAGAAGAACGCGGTCGTGCTCGCCGACGCGACCGACGCCGACCTGATCGCCGTCGCCGAGGACGAACTGGAGGCGGCCCTCCAGATCTTCCATGTCCGCGGCGGGCGGGTGCGCGGCCAGCGGGGCTGGGTGACCGACAAGGTGGAGGAGGTCACCACCGGCGCCCTCGTCGAGCACGCACTCCAGCAGCTCTACGGCGAGGAGAAGGGGGACGCCGTACCCAAGGAGGTCCTGGTCCCCGCCCTGCCGGAGCCGGTCGAACCCGTGCAGGAATGGCTCACCGGGCGCCGCGGCTCCAACGTCTCCCTGCGCATCCCGCAGCGCGGTGACAAGAAGGCCCTGATGGAGACCGTGCAGCGCAACGCCCAGCAGGCGCTCGCCCTGCACAAGACCAAGCGCGCCTCCGACCTGACCACCCGCTCGCGCGCGCTGGAGGAGATCGCCGACGCCCTCGACCTGGACAGCGCCCCCCTGCGGATCGAGTGCTACGACATCTCGCACCTCCAGGGCGAGGACGTGGTCGCCTCCATGGTCGTCTTCGAGGACGGGCTCCAGCGCAAGAGCGAGTACCGCCGCTTCCAGATCAAGGGCTTCGAGGGCCAGGACGACGTCCGCTCCATGCACGAGGTGATCACCCGCCGCTTCAAGCGCTACCTCGCCGACAAGGAGAAGACAGGCGAGTGGGTGGACGAGGCCGGAGAGAACGGGGAAAGAGGGGAGAACGGAGAGAACGCGGAGAACGGGGAGAACGGCCTCAAGGACGAGGACGGCCGTCCCAAGAAGTTCGCCTATCCGCCGCAGCTGGTCGTGGTCGACGGCGGTCGGCCGCAGGTCGCGGCCGCCCAGCGGGCCCTGGACGAGCTGGGTGTCGACGACGTCGCCGTCTGCGGCCTCGCCAAGCGGCTGGAGGAGGTCTGGCTGCCCCATGACGACGACCCGGTGGTGCTGCCCCGCACCAGCGAGGGCCTTTATCTGCTCCAGCGCGTCCGTGACGAGGCGCACCGGTTCGCCATCACCTACCAGCGCGCCAAGCGTGCCAAGCGGTTCCGGGCCGGCCCCCTGGACGAGGTGCCGGGCCTCGGCGATACCCGCAAACAGGCGTTGATCAAGCATTTCGGCTCGGTGAAGAAGCTGCGGTCCGCGACAATCGACCAGATCCAGGAGGTACCCGGCATCGGCCGCAAGACGGCCGAGACCATTGCCGCGGCCTTCGCCCGGGCGGCCCCGGCCGCACCCGCCGTGAACACGGCGACCGGAGAGATCATTGAAGACGAGGAGCCCGATACGACGGGGGGTTCCTCGGGGGAGCCCGTGACCGCGGGCGTCCCGGACGAACGACGGGGGCAGGAGAGATGACCGAGCACGACGCACAGCACACAGCGGAACGAGATCGAAAGCACAAGGAAGCGAGCGGGGATCAGCCGCAGCCGGCGGTCCGGGAAAACGGAGAGGCAGTGGGTACGGACATCACGACGGCGGGGGTCCCCGAGGCCGCCATCCCCGAGCTGGTGATCATCTCCGGCATGTCCGGAGCGGGTCGTTCGACGGCCGCGAAGTGCCTGGAGGACCTGGGCTGGTTCGTCGTCGACAACCTTCCGCCCGCGCTGATCCCGACCATGGTCGAGCTGGGTGCCCGCTCCCAGGGCAATGTGGCCCGGATCGCGGTCGTCGTCGACGTGCGCGGCCGGCGGTTCTTCGACAACCTGCGGGAATCCCTCGCCGACCTCGACACCCGGGGGGTCACCCGGCGGATCGTGTTCCTGGAGTCCTCCGACGAGGCCCTGGTGCGCCGCTTCGAGTCCGTGCGCCGCCCGCACCCCCTCCAGGGCGACGGCCGGATCGTCGACGGCATCGCCGCCGAGCGCGAGCTGCTGCGCGAGCTGCGCGGCGACGCCGATCTGGTGATCGACACCTCCAGCCTCAACGTGCACGAGCTGCGCGCCAAGATGGACGCGCAGTTCGCCGGCGAGGAGGAGCCCGAGCTGCGGGCCACGGTGATGTCCTTCGGGTTCAAGTACGGCCTCCCGGTCGACGCCGACCTGGTCGCGGACATGCGCTTCCTGCCCAATCCGCACTGGGTCCCCGAGCTGCGCCCGTACACCGGAGTGCATGAGGAGGTCGCCGCGTATGTCTTCAACCAGCCCGGCGCCAAGGAGTTCCTTGACCGGTACGCCGAACTGCTGCGCCTCATCGCGGCCGGCTACCGCCGCGAGGGCAAGCGCTATGTGACCATCGCCATCGGCTGTACCGGCGGCAAGCACCGCTCGGTGGCCATGTCGGAGAAGCTCGCCGCGCGGCTCGCGGCCGAGGGCGTGGAGACGGTGGTCGTGCACCGGGACATGGGACGGGAATGACGCCACGTACTCCGCGGCTGAGCAGGCTGCGTCTGGCGGTCCCCGAGGCACGTGCGAGCCGCCCCGCCGAGTCCCGTGGCGCCCGGCCGCGCCGCCGGGGCACCCAGCCCAAGGTCGTGGCCCTCGGCGGCGGCATGGGCCTGTCCGCGTCGCTGGCCGCGCTGCGCCGGATCACCGGCGACCTCACCGCCGTCGTCACCGTGGCCGACGACGGCGGCTCCAGCGGGCGGCTGCGCGACGAGTTGGGCGTGCTGCCGCCCGGCGACCTGCGCAAGGCGCTGGCCGCGCTGTGCGGGGACGACGACTGGGGCCAGACCTGGGCCCGGGTCATCCAGCACCGCTTCGAGTCGCAGGGCGATCTGCATGATCACGCGGTCGGCAATCTGCTGATCGTCGCCCTGTGGGAGCAATTGGGCGACCATGTGCAGGCCCTGGACCTGGTCGGCAAGCTGCTCGGCGCGCACGGCCGGGTGCTGCCCATGTCGGCCGTGCCGCTGGAGCTCCAGGCCCTGGTCAAGGGCCATGATCCGGACCGGCCGGAGGCGGTCGACACGGTGCGCGGGCAGGCGACGGTGGCGCTGACACCCGGCGAAGTGCAGTCGGTGCATGTCGTGCCGCCCGATCCGCCGGCCGTGCCCGAGGCCGTCGCGGCGGTCCTGGACGCGGACTGGGTGGTGCTCGGCCCCGGCTCGTGGTTCTCCTCGGTCATCCCGCACCTGCTCGTGCCCGAACTGCTGGACGCCCTCACCAACACCAAGGCGCGCCGTGTGCTGTCCCTGAACCTCGCTCCGCAACCGGGAGAAACCGATGGCTTCTCACCGCAGCGTCATTTGGAGGTTTTGGGGCGACACGCCCCTAAACTCGCCCTGGACGTGGTGCTGGCCGACGAAGCCGCCGTGCCCGACCGGGAATCGCTCACCGAGGCCGCCAAGCGGCTCGGGGCGGCGGTCGAGCTGGCGCCGGTTGCCCGGACCGACGGCTCTCCCCGGCATGACCCGGAGCTGTTGGCCGCCGCGTACGACCGTATTTTTCGGATGCATGGAAGGATCGGCCCATGGCGATGACGGCAGCGGTGAAGGACGAGATCTCCCGGCTCCCCGTCACCCGGACCTGCTGCAGAAAGGCGGAGGTCTCCGCCATTTTGCGGTTCGCCGGCGGCCTTCACCTGGTGAGCGGGCGCATTGTGATCGAGGCGGAGCTGGACACGGCGATGGCGGCCCGCCGCCTCAAGCGGGACATTCTGGAGATCTTCGGCCACAGTTCGGAGCTGATCGTGATGGCGCCCGGCGGGCTGCGCCGCGGTTCGCGCTACGTCGTGCGGGTGGTCGCGGGCGGTGACCAGCTGGCCCGGCAGACGGGGCTCGTCGACGGCCGGGGGCGTCCGATCCGGGGCCTGCCCCCGCAGGTGGTCTCGGGGGCCACCTGCGATGCCGAGGCCGCCTGGCGCGGGGCTTTCCTGGCGCACGGGTCGCTCACCGAGCCGGGCCGCTCCTCCTCCCTGGAGGTGACCTGCCCGGGACCGGAGGCCGCGCTCGCCCTGGTCGGCGCCGCCCGCCGGCTGTCGATCGCGGCGAAGGCCCGCGAGGTGCGCGGCGTGGACCGCGTGGTGGTGCGCGACGGCGACGCGATCGGCGCCCTGCTCACCCGTCTCGGCGCGCACGAGTCCGTGCTGGCCTGGGAGGAGCGGCGGATGCGCCGCGAGGTCCGTGCCACGGCCAACCGGCTCGCCAACTTCGACGACGCGAATCTGCGGCGCTCCGCGCGTGCGGCCGTCGCGGCGGGCGCGCGGGTCCAGCGGGCCCTGGAGATCCTGGGCGAGGAGGTTCCCGAGCACCTTGCCGCCGCCGGCCGGCTGCGCATGGAGCACAAGCAGGCGTCCCTGGAGGAACTGGGCGCGCTCGCCGACCCGCCGTTGACCAAGGACGCGGTCGCCGGCCGGATCCGGCGACTGCTCGCCATGGCCGACAAGCGCGCCGCCGACCTGGGCATCCCGGGCACGGAGGCCAACCTCACCGAGGAGATGGCGGACAACCTGGCGGGCTGACGGCCCCGATCCGCCACCGGCGCCGCACCGCGGGCAGGCCGATCAGGAGACATGGGCAGGCGGATCAGGAGACGGCGGAGCCGGTCGAGGCCGTGGCGAGCACACCGACCTGACGGGTGCTCGCGCCGAGGAGTACGACGGCGGTCAGGGCCCGGACGGGCAGGCCGAGTGCCCGATCCGGGTGCGGAGCCGGGAAAGTGCCCGCCGGTCAGACAAGGGTGAAGCCGGCCGACGCCAGGGGCGCGGGCGCACGGGGCGGGCGAGAGCCGGCCGCGTCGGCGCGCGCCCCTCGCTCGCGTCAACTCGCCGCCGCGAACAACGCTTTGGAGTGACTTCCCCGGCGGTCCCAACGGGGCGCGTCCCTCGAAACGGTGAAATCGGCGGCCCGATGTCCTCGGACGCCCGCGGACGTGCCCCGGCCCGTCGCGCGGTGGCGGCGGGCCGGGCGGTCCGTACCCCTACTAGCGGGTACGGGCCGCGGTGTCGTGTATGGGGCGTCTCGATGTCACCGACGGGGCCTCGGGGAGGTAGGGTCGGGGGTGGTCGGGGACATCCCATACAGCTCGCCGGCAAACGAAGGCCGGCGTACCAACGAGGAGATCGGTTCGTGACGATCCGCGTAGGCATCAACGGCTTTGGCCGCATCGGTCGTAACTACTTCCGCGCGCTGCTGGAGCAGGGTGCAGACATCGAGATCGTGGCTGTCAACGACCTGGGTGACACCGCGACCACCGCTCACCTGCTGAAGTACGACACCATCCTGGGCCGCCTCAAGCAGGAGGTCTCCCACACCGCCGACACCATCACCGTCGACGGCCACACCATCAAGGTGCTCTCCGAGCGCGACCCCGCCAACATCCCGTGGGGCGAGCTGGGCGTCGACCTCGTCATCGAGTCGACCGGCATCTTCACCAAGCGCGAGGACGCCGCCAAGCACCTCGCCGGCGGCGCCAAGAAGGTCATCATCTCGGCTCCGGCCAAGGATGAGGACATCACCATCGTGATGGGCGTCAACCAGGACAAGTACGACGCGGCCAACCACCACGTCATCTCCAACGCCTCCTGCACCACCAACTGTGTGGCGCCGATGGCGAAGGTCCTGGACGAGAACTTCGGCATCGTCAAGGGCCTGATGACGACGGTGCACGCGTACACGAACGACCAGCGCATCCTGGACTTCCCGCACAAGGACCTGCGCCGCGCCCGGGCCGCCGCGGAGAACATCATCCCGACCACGACCGGCGCCGCCAAGGCCACCGCCCTGGTGCTGCCGCAGCTCAAGGGCAAGCTGGACGGCATCGCCATGCGCGTCCCGGTCCCGACCGGGTCCGTCACCGACCTGGTCGTCGAGCTGGGCCGCGAGGTCACCAAGGAAGAGGTCAACGCCGCCTTCCAGAAGGCCGCCGAGGGCGAGCTGAAGGGCCTCCTCGACTACACGGAGGACCCGATCGTCTCCTCCGACATCGTCAACGCCCCGGCGTCCTGCACCTTCGACTCCTCCCTGACCATGGTCCAGGAGGGCAAGAACGTGAAGGTCATCGGCTGGTACGACAACGAGTGGGGCTACTCCAACCGCCTCGTCGACCTGACCGTCTTCGTCGGCGGCCAGCTCTGATCGCCACACCAGGCGCCACTTCGATGTGAGTGCAGGGCTCGGGCAGCGCCACCGCGCGCGGTCCGAGCCCTTACGCGCGTGTTCAGCCCTCGTACGATCACGAGCCCTCTCCGGGAGCCCCATCCATGAAGACGATCGACGAACTCCTCGCCGAAGGCGTCGACGGCAAGCGGGTCTTCGTCCGCGCCGACCTCAACGTCCCGCTCGCCGACGGCGTCATCACCGACGACGGCCGCATCCGCGCCGTCCTGCCCACCATCAAGGCCCTCGCCGAGGCGGGCGCCAAGGTGGTCGTCGCCTCCCACCTGGGCCGCCCCAAGGGCGCCCCGGACCCCGCATTCTCGCTGCTGCCCGCAGCGGAACGGCTGGGTGAACTCCTCGGCGCGCCGGTCGCGTTCGCCCAGGACACCGTCGGCCGCGCCGCCCACGGCGCGGTGGACGACCTGCAACCCGGCCAGGTCGCGGTCATCGAGAACCTGCGCTTCAACCCCGGCGAGACCTCCAAGGACGACACCGAGCGCGGCGAGTTCGCCGACCGGCTGGCCGCCCTCGCGGACGTCTACGTCGGTGACGGCTTCGGCGCCGTGCACCGCAAGCACGCCTCCGTCTTCGACCTCCCGGCCCGGCTACCGCACTACGCGGGCCACCTCATCGCCACCGAGGTCGGCGTGCTGAAGAAGCTCACCGAGGACGTCAAGCGCCCCTACGCCGTCGCGCTCGGCGGAGCGAAGGTCTCCGACAAACTGGCCGTCATCGACGAACTGCTCGGCAAGGCCGACCGTCTCCTCATCGGCGGCGGCATGGCCTACACCTTCCTGAAGGCCAAGGGCTACGAGATCGGCGTCTCCCTCGTCCAGGAGGACCAGATCGCGGCGGTCACCGAGTACCTGGAGCGCGCCGAGAAGCAGGGCGTCGAGCTGCTGCTCCCGGTCGACGTGGTGGTCGCCCCCGCCTTCCCGGACCTGAAGGCCAAGGCGGCGACCGAGCACTCCGTGGTCGACGCCGACAAGATCCCCGCCGACCAGATGGGCCTGGACATCGGCCCGAGGACCGGCGAGCTGTATGCCGCCAAGCTCGCCGACGCCGCGACCGTCTTCTGGAACGGTCCCATGGGCGTCTTCGAGCACCCCGACTACGCCGAGGGCACCAAGACGGTCGCCCAGGCCCTCGTCGACACGGACGGCTTCACCGTCGTCGGCGGCGGAGACTCCGCCGCGGCCGTGCGCACGCTCGGCTTCGACGAGACCGCATTCGGCCACATCTCGACCGGAGGCGGCGCCTCCCTCGAATACCTAGAGGGCAAGACGCTCCCCGGCCTCGCCGCACTGGAGGACCACCAAGCATGAGCACGCGCACGCCGCTGATGGCGGGCAACTGGAAGATGAACCTCAACCACCTGGAGGCCATCGCACACGTCCAGAAGCTCGCCTTCGCCCTGGCCGACAAGGACTACGAAGCCGTCGAGGTCGCCGTCCTGCCGCCCTTCACCGACCTGCGCTCCGTGCAGACCCTGGTCGACGGCGACAAACTCAAGATCAAGTACGGTGCCCAGGACGTCTCGGCACACGACTCCGGTGCCTACACCGGCGAGATCTCCGGACCGATGCTGGCCAAGCTGAAGTGCACCTATGTGGTCATCGGCCACTCCGAGCGCCGCCAGTACCACCGCGAGACCGACGAGCAGGTCAACGCCAAGGCCAAGACCGCCTTCAAGCACGGCCTGACCCCGATCCTCTGCGTCGGCGAGGAACTGGACGTCCGCGAGGCGGGCGACCACGTCGCCCACACCCTCGCCCAGGTCGAGGGCGGCCTGAAGGACCTCACGGCCGAGCAGGTCGAGACGATCGTGATCGCCTACGAGCCCGTGTGGGCCATCGGCACCGGCAAGGTCTGCGGTGCCGCGGACGCCCAGGAGGTGTGCGCGGCCGTCCGCGGCAAGATCGCCGAACTGTACTCGCAGGACGTGGCCGACAAGGTGCGCATCCAGTACGGCGGCTCCGTGAAGTCGGGCAACGTCGCCGAGATCATGGCCCAGCCCGATGTCGACGGCGCCCTGGTCGGCGGCGCCTCGCTGGACTCCGACGAGTTCGTCAAGATCGTCCGCTTCCGCGACCAGTGAGCCACGGGGGCGCGGCCCCGGCCGGGCCCGCCCCTAAGGCGGCCCGGCGACGCCGCGAGTAGGCGGCAGCAGAGATACGTCGTACCCTTGCGGGGGCTGGTAGGTACCTGCCGGCCCCCGTCGTCCATCCGAATCCGAGGAAGTTGGTCCAGCCGTGGTTTTGGGGTTCTCGATCGCCCTGATCGTCTTCAGCCTGCTGCTGATGCTGCTGGTGCTGATGCACAAGGGGAAGGGCGGCGGCCTCTCCGACATGTTCGGTGGCGGCATGCAGTCGTCCGTCGGCGGCTCCTCGGTCGCCGAGCGCAACCTCGACCGGATCACCGTGGTGATCGGTCTGCTGTGGTTCGCGTGCATCATCGTGCTCGGCCTGCTCATGAAGACGAACAGCTGAGTGACGCATACGTTGCGAACGTAAGGCCCCATGTTCGGTACGTGCCTCTGGGCGCGGCCTATCATGGGGCTTGCGTCTGGTTGAGGGGACGGTAACTCCCATCACTGGACGCGCGTTGGGCCTTACGTAGACTAAGGCGCTCGCGGCGGAGCGGAACGCCGACTCGCTTCGCGGCACCATCACGCAGGGAGTTACGACCGTGGCAAGTGGCAACGCGATCCGAGGAAGCCGGGTCGGGGCGGGGCCGATGGGCGAGGCCGAGCGGGGCGAGTCCGCCCCGCGTCTGCGCATCTCCTTCTGGTGCTCCAACGGGCACGAGACGCAGCCCAGCTTCGCCAGCGACGCGCAGGTTCCCGAGACCTGGGACTGCCCGCGCTGCGGCTTCCCGGCCGGACAGGACCGGGACAACCCGCCGGACCCGCCGCGCACCGAGCCGTACAAGACGCACCTCGCGTATGTACGGGAGCGGCGCAGCGACGCGGACGGCGAGGCGATCCTCGCCGAGGCGCTCGCCAAACTGCGCGGCGAGATCTAGCAGTTGAGAACCGGCCGGGCGCCCGTGGGTGCCTGGCCGGAGCCGTTCGGCGGGACTGCGGGCACCGTCCGCGGACCGATTGTCAGTGGCGTCCTTTACGGTTTGTGCATCGGCGAATCGTGAGGGGGACACATGACGGGGGTCGCGGCGGTGGGCGGGAGCGCACCCGTGGGACGGCGCGGGGCACACGGGGAATACGGAGGATCCCTACGGCCGTGGACGGCCGTCGTCTTCCGCTTCGCGGCCCCGCCGCGCACCGCCGCAACCGTCGGTGGTTACGCTCTGTGGCTGCTTTCGGCCACACTTCAGACGGTCTTCGACCACACCTCCTCGGCCCCCGTGTGCGGGCCGCGCCATCGCACGTGCGGGCACCAGTGGTACGGGCGCCCCGATCGCCAGTCCGGCGCCGCAGGCCGTACGCCGGCCGCGCGCCGGGACCGCGGGATACGCAGACGTTGATACCGGCGGGCAAGCCGGACGTATCTGTGGGTGCGCCGCACGACGGCGCTACGGGACGTCATCTCACGCCCTGATCAATTAGGTTGGGACCCGCAGCGGGCAAGGCACGCAGCAGGACAGGTGTAGGAAAGAAGGCTGAAGTCCGAAATGAACGCAGACGGCCGTACCAGGCTTGACCAGATGCCCGAGTGGACCGCGCTGGCGGAGCACCGCGAGCAGCTTGCCGACTCCCACCTGCGCGACCTGTTCGCCGCCGACCCGGGGCGCGGCGCGGGCTACACGCTGCATGTCGGCGATCTGTACG